>JADLEX010000052.1 GCA_020845895.1 Deltaproteobacteria bacterium
TCGGCGACGGTCAGATCTCCGTAGAGCGCGAACTGCTGCGGCATGTAGCCGACGTGCTCGCGCACCGACTCGGCGTCGCGCGCCACGTCGAACCCCGCCACGTTCGCCGTGCCCGCATCGGCGTTGAGCACACCCACGAGCAGGCGCAGCGCCGTGGTTTTGCCCGCGCCGTCGGGACCGATCAGGCCGAAAATCTCTCCGGGCTCGACGCGCAGGTCGATGCCGCGCAGCGCGCGCGTTTCGCCGAAGTTTTTGGCGAGGCCCCGGGCGTCGAGAACGCTCATCGCGACGTCCTCAATCCCACAGGGCCACGTCGACGGGCATGCCGATTTTCAACTCGCCCTCGGGATTTTCGAGCGAGACTTTCACGGCATACACGAGACGCACGCGCTCTTCCCTGGTCTGCACGTTTTTCGGCGTGAACTCGGCCTGTCCCGCGATGGCGACGACGGTTCCGGGATACGATTTGCCCGCGTACGAATCGCTCGTGACCTTCGCCGTCTGGCCGATTTTCACATGGCCGAGCCGGTCCTCGGGGATGTAAACGCGCACCCATGGTTTGGCGAGATCGGCGATCGAATACAGCGACGCGCCGGGCGTGGCGATCTCGCCGAGTTCGATGTCGCGGCGCAGAACGGTGCCGGTGATGGGCGCGGAAATCGTCGCCTTGCCGATCAGCGTCTTGACGTATTCCGCGGTGGCTTCGGCCTGACGGATCTGCCCGCTTGCGGCCTGACGCTGGGCGAGCAGCACCTTTTGCTGCGTGTCCACGGTGTCGAACTGCTGCTCGCTGATGCTGCCCGCGCCGAAAAGATTCTGACTGCGCGAGACGTTGGCGTCGGCGTTGCGGATGCCCGCGTCCACCGCGCGATACTGGCCGGTTGCCGCGATCTTCGCGCCCTCGGCCTGACGAAGCTGAGCTTCGAGGGTCGACGAATCGAGCCGCGCGATCACGCGCCCGGCCTCGACCGTGTCGCCCTCGTTTGCGCCGAGTTCCAGCACGCGCCCTGCGACCTCGGCGGCGACGGTGACCTCGACCGCCTCGACCGTGCCCGAGAGCGGTTCCGGCTTGCCGTTTTTGCCCTTGCGCAACTCGTACGACCCGTAGGCGATGACGGCGAGAATGACGATGAGGGGAATGAATCGCTTTTTCATGACGGCCTCCGCTCAGGGAATCAGCCGGCCCGCGGCGGCCAGCAATCGGGTTTTGGCAATCTGATGATCGTAGAGCGCCTGAATGTGCCGGGTGCGCGCGCCGGTGAGCGCGAGCTGCGCGTCCAGCACCTCGAGGTTCGTCATCGCGCCCTGGCGATAGGCGTTTTCGGCCATCGCGTAGGTCTCTTGGGCGCGATGCACGTTTTCGGCGGTCTCGGCGACGCGCGGCCCGGTCTCGGTGAGGTCGAGCAGCGAGCGCCGGATCGCGAGATCGATTTTTTCGCGCGCGGCGTTCGCTTCCAGATTCATGCGCCGCGCGTCGGACAGTGACTGCCGCCTCGCGCCCAGCGCCTGCAGGCCGTCGAAGACGGGGATCTCAAGGCCGACGCCCAGCGACCACCAGTCCTTCCAGTCGTTCTCGAAGTACCAGGGCTTTTGATACGTATAGCTGCCCGTGGCGAAGATTTTGGGCAGCGCCATCGCGGTGGATGCCCACGCCTTGCGCTCGTTCGCCTCGGCCCCGGCCGCGAGCGCGGCGAGTTCGTGCCGCTCGCGCATCGCCTCGTCGCGGGCCTCGACATAGCCGAGCGCGGGCACGTCGGGGGTGAGTGCGCCGACGGCGTCGATCGGCGCGTCGAGGTCGAGCCCGATCAGGGATTTCAGACCGGTCTTCGCGATCAGAACCTGATTCTCGGCTTTCTTCACCTCGGGACGCAGATTCGCGACCTCGACCTCGCTGCGCAGAACCTCGAATCGGCTCGCCGCGCCGTGCGTCGCACGGGTTTGAACATCGGTCAGATGCGCCTCGGCGACACGCAGGGATTCGCGCTGCGCCGCAAGGACATCCTGAGCGAAAATCACGGCCCAGAACGCCTCGGCCACCTGCCGCGCGATGTCCTCCTCGCGGGCGCTCACCGTCTCGATCGCGGCACGCTCGCCCGCCTTCGCGGCGCGGATGCCCGCGAGCGCCCCACCCGACGTGAACAGCACCTGCGTGGCCTTGGCCTGGGCCTGATAGTTGTCTTCGTCGCCCATCTTCGTCTCGACCTTTTCAAACGTGACCGTGGGCAGACCGAGGGGAGTCGTCGGCATTTCGACGTTCGGCTTCTTCGACTCGATCACCGGCACTTCGGAAAGCCGCTGGTAACCCGCCCCGAGCGTGACGTGCGGCAACACCGACGCACGTGCCTGCGTGACGGCTTCATGCGCGGCGACGGGCTGTTCGCGCGCGGCGGCGAGGTCCTTGTTTTGGGCGAGAGCGTGGTCGATCGCCTGTTGCAGCGTGAACGACTCGGCCATCGCGGGCGACGCCATGAACACCACGAGGACGATCGCGACGGCCCGCCGGGGAACGTGCGTCATGACTTCACCTCCGGGGGATCGGGCCGAACTTCGATGCCGAAGCGGACCACGGTGAAGAGCGTCGAGATCAACGACTCGAACGAGATTTCATTTTCGTAGAGGATTTTCGGATCGGCGACGCGCGTGATGACGAGGAAAAGGATGCGCGACCAGACCCGCGCGTCGATGTCCGTGCGGAACACGCCGGCCGCCTGTCCTTCGGAAAAAATCCGCAGCATGTTGGGGATGATGTACGCCTTGCGAAACTCGTCGATCTCGTTCCACAGGTCGGGGATGAGCGCCTGCATGTCGGCGACGAAGATCGTGGAGATGCGCTTGGCGACGACGTTCAACACCGTGTCCATCATGCCGTGCAGCCGCGCGTGAGGCGGGTCGTCCGACGCGAGCACGCCGACCACACGTGGGACGATCTCGCGGAAGTTGTCGGCCACGATGGCGTGGACGAGGTCGGACTTGTCGCGGAAGTGTTTGTAGAAGGTCTTCTTCGAGATGCGCAGTTGGTGGCACAGGTCCTCGACGGGGACCCGGGCGAATCCGTCGGCGAGAAACCGTGCCTTGGCCCCGGCGATGATTCGATCGCGGACCTTGTCGGGCGACGCCGCCATGTAGGGGGCGAGTCGTTCGATGATCTGTGGGGTATCGATCACGGTTCCTCCTAGAGAAACGATTTACGTATCAACCGTTTCCATCGTGCCACAGCTTTTCCCGGGCGTCAATCGAAAAATGCACATCGTGAGAATCGTCACGAATTTCCAATGCGAATGCGTCGTTTCGCGGTGCTTTATCCGCCGGGCTAAACCGGCTAATGTCGCGCGCCGCAAAGGCTTTTTGGGCGAGGGGATCGATGGCGAAACGGATATTTTGGCGTGCGATGGCGATCGCGATCGTGGTTTCGGCCTCGACGTTGGCGTGCGGGAAGGCATGGGTCGGGCTCGGGTTTCCCCTACCCGGCGAGGCCGACAGCCTCAGTGTGCCGGGCATTTCGGACGACGTCTCGATCGACTTCGACCACCTCTACATCCCGCACGTGCAGGCCGCGACCGACGCCGACGCCTACTTCGGCATCGGCTACGCCATGGCGAGCCAGCGCCTGTTTCAGATGGATCTGCTGCGCCACCTCGCGCGCGGCGACGCGGCGCGCATCGCCAAACTGAAGGTGCGCGTCCGGCAGTTCGGCAAGGGCGAAAAGATCGATTTTCGGGAGGTCGGCGCGTTCATGAAGCTGCTCGACTTCGAGGGGATCGGCGATCGGCTGATCGAGGGCCTGTCGCCCGAGCGCCGCGCGCTGCTGCAAAGCTATGCGGACGGCGTGAATGCATTCGTGCGCGCGAACGAAAAAGAGCTGTCGATGCCCTACTCGCTGCCGCTCGGTCTGGGCCGCGACTTCGCGCCGTGGTCTCCCGGCGATTCGGGCGCGATCATGGCCATGATGGCCTTCACGCTCTCGAAAAACATCGACGAGGAAACGGCGGGGCTGTTCATGCTGCGCGAAGGCGTTTCCATCCCCAAGATGCTCACACTGCTCGCGCCCGACTACGACCTCGATCCCAAGGACTACGCGTACCTGGAACGCCTCGCGCCTAAACTGCGCGACCTCGAATTCATGCCCGGCTACGAGATGTTTCGCTTGTTCGTGCAGGGCGAGCTGCACGTGTCGCCCGACACGGCGGGCAGCAACAACTGGGTGGTCGCTCCGTCGAGGAGCCGCACGGGAAACGCCTTGCTCGCCAACGACCCGCACCTGGGCCGCATGATGCCGGGCTACTGGTGGCTCGGCCACGTCCGCTCGCCCGGCTACGACGTCGCGGGCGCGTTCATCCCCGGCGTACCCAACGTCATCATCGGCCACAACGGCCACGCGGCCTGGGGCATGACGATGGTGAAGGGCGACAACATGGACCTCGCCGTCGAGGAGATCGACCCCGTCGCGCTCACCTACCGCGTCGGCGACGAATGGCGTCCGCTCGGCGATACGAGCTTCGCGGTGTCGGGCAAGAAACGCAAATTCCCCAAGTCGTTCTACACGACCGACTTCGGTCCGATCATCACCACCGTGACGCCCACGACGCGCACCGCGATTTCGGTGCGCTGGGCGTCGTGGTTTTCCGACCAGTCCTTCGAGGCGTCGTTCGATCTCATGACCGCGCGCTCGGTGTACGAAGTCGAGGCGGCGGCAAAGCGCATCGGCCTCGTCACGCTCAACCTCGTCGCGGCGGATTCACGCGGCAACATCGGCTGGTTCGTCACGGGTGACTACCCGCGCCGCGTGGGATATTCGGGCTTCATGCCCAAGGATGGTACGGACCCCGGGCAACAGTGGGACGGCTTTGTCGGCTTCCACGAGCGCGCCGGCGCCGTCAATCCCGAGCGCGGCTTCATCGCCACCGCCAACCACCGGCCCGATTCGCCGTACGCCGACGCGATTTCGCACTCCTACGCGTCATCGCACCGCGTCGACCGCATCACCGAAATGCTGGATTCGAATCCGAAGCACGGCATCGACGATCTGCGCGCGCAGCAGGCCGACGTGAAGACGCGCCAGGCCGCGCTGATCCTGCCCATCGTCATCGCGGCGGGAAACGGCGACGCCGATCTCGCGAACTATGTGGATGAACTGCGTTCGTGGAATCATCAGCTCTCGGTCGGATCGCACGGCGGGCTGTACTATCAGGTCTTCGTCGCGAACTTCGTGCTCCATGCGATCCGCGATCTTTCGCCCGAGTCGCGCGAGGCGTTTTTGTCCTCCGTGCAATTCAACCAGCAGACCGTCGAGGCCATTCCCCGCGAACGCACCGGGCTCTGGTCGAACGCCGCCGAGCGGGCCGAGTTTATTCGCGCGGCGATGCGCGCGGCCAAGGCGGAACTTGAAGAGAAGTTTCCAAAGACCCTCGCCAAGGCCACATGGGGCGACCTGCACCAGCTCTATCTCAAACATCCGCTCTCGAAAGCGCCGTTCGTCGGCAAGAAGTACCGCATGGAAACGCTGCCGTATCCCGGCGACGCGCAGACGGTGAACGCCGGCGGCTACCGGCCCGGCATGACTTACGACACGCAGTACTACTCGGCGCTGCGTTTCCTCATCGACATGGGCGATCCCGGCGCGGCGCGCGTGTCGTTCCCCGGCGGGCAGTCGGAAAACGCGAATCATCCCGCGTATTCCAACATGTTCGACGCGTGGTACGAGGTGCAGGACTACCAACTTCTTTTCGACGCCGACGATCTCGCCGCGGCGACGATGGCCGCGCGCATCCGGCTCGAACCGGGGAATTGAGGAGGATGGATTAGGGCGGGCTGACTTTTCGCGGTGCGAAGCACCCGGTGAAAAACATCCCGCGAGACTATCCAAGGTCCCGCTTGGCTTCCTTGATCTCCGCATCGCGGAGCTTTTTCAAACTCTTCGCATCGATGTCGACGGTTCCGAGCATCGCGCGAAGCTGTTCGATTTTCTTGCGCCGGTCTTGCCCTTTCGACGCGTCACTGACGCTGGTCATTTTGGTTTTTGAGTCCGTGTTCTTCATGGATTGGCCCACCGTTGCCGTGAATGACAGGAATGCTCATTCCGACACGTAAATCGCCGACGACATCAGGCGCATCATCGCCCACGGTTGCCCGTTATCGCGCATCTGCACGCGGTACCACGCGCCGGCGGGGGCGTCGTCATCGAGCGTGTAGTGCACGTCGGCGTTATAGTCGTGATCGGCAAAGCGCGCGATCTCCTCGCCGTTGCGGATCACCTGCACCGGCCCCTTGGCGTGCTTGATGTCGATTTGCAGCGTGACGGTTCCGGGCGGCACCTCGTCGCCGAGCATGGCCTCGAAGATCCCATCGCCGTCGCCGTCGGCGCGGAAATCGAGTTCGGGACGGCCGTCGAAGGTCAGGAGATCAGCCTGCGTGATGTACGTGCGCCCGCGGCGGATGCCGTCGAGGATGCCGGGCACCGACAGCGACTGTGCGTACACCACCGTGGCCGGCGTGATGTGAAACGCAGGGCCGTAGTGGACGTCGCCGCCGCCGACCGCGCCGATGCGGTGGCCCTCGTTCAGCAGGTCCTCCCACAACGCGACCGACGGCTCGTTGGTCGATTCGTTGAACAGCCAGAAGATGTTCCAGATCTCGATGGTGTCGAGTTCCGCGAACAGATCGGGGGCGAGGGCGAAGAGCGCATCCCAATCGTCTTTGTCCCCGCCGTAGTGATTGAGCGACTGCACGCCACCCTGAAGCCGGGCCTGCCGCCACGACAGGCGGATGTCGTCCGGCGTGTTGGACGCCGCGTCCTGCAAGGTGCGGATGCCCCACATGTTGGCGTGACCACCGGCGCCACCCCACTCGATGCCGGGCAGGAGCAGCAGTCCGTCCTGATCCCACGCGGGATCGAACGGCGCTTCGAAGACGTCGTGATCGGTGATGGCGAGAAACTCGAGCCCGGCCTTGCGCGCCGCGCCGATCTGCCACGCGAGCCGCGCCACGCTGTCGTGGCTGTATTCGGTGTGGATGTGCAGATCGCCGATGTACCAGCCGGGCTCGGGGTTCCACACGCCGAGATCGAGGTCGAATCGCGGCAGGTCCGGGACCGAAGAGGGGTCCGCCGGGTCCGTGCCCGCCGCGTCTTCGTCCACGTCCTCCGCTCCGTCGCCGTCGCGGTCGGCGTCCTCGTCGTTGGGTGTGCCGTCGCCGTCCATGTCGGGGTCCGAGGCGTTGCCGATGCCGTCGCGGTCGCTGTCCAGACTGTCCGCGGGATTGTTCGGGCAGTGGTCCCAGCCGTTGGGCACGCCATCGCCGTCCGCGTCGGTCCCTTCGAGATCGACCTCGCCCGTCAGAAAGTACGCGCAGAAGTCATCGGCGTACGGGCCGGTGTCGTCGTCATCGAGCGTGTCGTCGTCCGAAACGTCGTCGTCGGTCGTGTCGTCATCGACGTCATCGTCGGCCACATCGTCGTCGGTCGTGTCGTCATCGGTCGCCGTGTCGTCATCCGTCGTATCGTCATCCGACGAAGCCGAGGAGTCGGAGTCATCGTCGTCACCGCCGCAACCGACCATCGCAAGCGACATGCCCGCGATGATGGCCGGCACCAGGAGGCGGTGGAGGGAACCGGAGATCTCGAACAACTGCGACAAACGATCACCCACGATCATGGCAACCGCCCATGCGAAGCGGGTCCGCGTCCGCGCGATTCGGAAGCGACGATTCCCGCGAGTTTCAACGATCGAATCGACCGTGAGGCACGGCGGCACGCCCTGTCAAGCCGCCGCGGCTCGCCGCCGAACCGACTTGACGCGTCGCGCCAACACGCTTAATTTTCGCGGCCTGTTCACGGACCGAATTGGGGTCGAACCGGGCCGGTGCCACGCGCCGCGCCGCGGCATTTGAACGGCGGCATCGGAGCCGCGAAATTTGAGGTGGGAAATGGCCGAAAACGGCACGTTCCGGGTGCTCGTCAGCGATTCGTTCAGCGAAACCGGCCTCGAGGTCTTCCGCCGCGCGCCGGGCATCGAAGTCGACTACAAACCCGGCCTCAAGCCCGAGGAACAAAAGGCGATCATTGGCCAGTATCACGGCCTCGCGGTGCGTTCGGCGACCAAGGTCAACGAGGATCTGCTGTCCGCCGCGACAAACCTGCGCGTGGTCGGCCGCGCCGGCACCGGCGTGGACAACGTGGACCTCGTCGGCGCGACGAAGCGCGGGATCTGCGTGATGAATACCCCCGGCGGCAACACGGTCACGACCGCCGAGCACGCCGTGTCGATGATGATGTCGCTCGCGCGCAAGATCCCCGCCGCGACCGCGTCCCTCAAGGGCGGCAAGTGGGAGAAGAACAAGTTCCAGGGCACCGAGATGTTCAACAAGGTGCTCGGCGTGATCGGCCTCGGCCAGATCGGCCGCGTGGTGGCGGATCGCGCGGTCGGCCTCAAGATGCGCGTCATCGCCTATGACCCCTTCGTGACCGCCGAACACGCGCGCGACCTGCATGTCGACAAGGTCGAGCTCGACGACCTGTTCGCCCGCGCCGACTTCATCACGATTCACGTGCCCAAATCGCGCGAGACGGAAAACCTCGTGCGCGCCGAGACGATCGCAAAGATGAAAAAGGGCGTGCGCATCATCAACTGCGCGCGCGGCGGCATCGTGAACGAAAAGGACTTGCACGACGCGCTCGTGTCGGGCCACGTGGCGGGCGCGGCGCTCGACGTCTTCGCCGCCGAGCCGTGCACCGACAGCCCGCTCTTCGGCCTCGACAACGTGGTGGTGACGCCGCACCTGGGCGCGAGCACCGACGAGGCGCAGGAAAACGTCGCCGTCGCCATCGCCGAGCAGATGATCGACTACCTCACGCGCGGCGTGGTGACAAACTCGGTCAACGTGCCGTCGGTGTCGCAGGAAGTGCTGAAGGAACTCGGACCCTACCTGACGCTCGCCGAAAAAATCGGCCGCCTGCACGGGCAGCTCACCGTCGGGCGCGTCACGCCCAAGGGCCTCGAGATCATCTACGGCGGCGAGCTCACGCGCTTTGCGGCCGAGCCGCTCAAGACGCTCAAGATCGCGATCCTCAAGGGCCTGCTCTCGTGCTGGCACGATACCGAGGTCAACTTCGTCAACGCCGAGCACGTGGCGAAGACGGTGCACGGCATCGAGCCGCGCGAGTCGCGCTCGCCCGCCGTCGAGGACTACCACCAGTACCTGACGGTGGTGCTGACGTACCCCACGGGCGAGAGCCGCAGCCTCACGGGCACGATCTTCGGCCTCAATGACATTCGCCTCGTGAAGTACGACCAGAAGGTGCTCAACATCGAGCTCGAAGGCCACATGCTCGTGATGCGCAACAACGACGTGCCGGGCGTGGTGGGCTGGGTCGGCACGGTGCTGGGCGATGCGAAGATCAACATCGGCAACATGCGCCTCGGACGCAGCGTCGCCGACCGCACCGCGCTCACCATCGTCACGACCGACGAGCCGGTGCCCGACGAGGTCATCGCCGCGCTCAAGAAGAATCCCGCGATCACCTCGGCCAAACGCGCGAGTTTGTAGGGCGGGGCTCTGTCGCCCGGGGCATTGAGCGGCAACGCGCATGGTCACGAGAAACCGGGGGGATTACGAATGGCACTAGTACTACTGTGTCATAAACTTGACTTCCTGTTTTGATCGCGTCATGCTGGGGGTATGGCTGATTCCAAGCGTGTCGCCGGCGGTCGTTGGGATGAGTATGTTGCGCGGTTGAGCGGCGTCATCGGACA
>JADLEX010000053.1 GCA_020845895.1 Deltaproteobacteria bacterium
GCGCGACCAGTTGTCTGCCGCGAGCGGCTCGTCGCAAAAGCGCGGCGCGAGCAGATCGACGACGCCGAAGGTGTCGGCGGTCATCTCGGGCACCCAGATTTCGCACCCCTCGAAAATGACGTTCTGGCGGCAGTGATCGATGTGGGAGTGCGTGTTGATGACGCGCGCGGGCCGGTAGGTGTCGCGAAGCCACGTCGCGACCTCGGGGGAAAATCCGGTATCCACGATCGTGACGGGATCGGTGTCGATGAGAAAACTGAAGGCGTCCGGGAATTTGCCGTGAAACGGCCCGACAATCAGGAAAATCGCATCGCCCAGGGGAACCAGAACATCCAGCATTTCAAATCCCGAATCCAAATCCGCCATGGGCGGTTGCGCCGCTCTTGTCGCACGTCGAACTGCGTTTTTAAAGGGCAACCCCGATCCCTTCGAGTCGCGTTTTCTTGATTTTGTCGGCCGATTCCCATAAGTTCCTCGTGCGCGTTGCGCTTTGCTTTTTCTTGTGCGCCCTGCGTTTCGGAGGGGATCATGACGGCATTTTCGGATATTCCCGGCAGCACCAAGGTCTGGAAAAACGGCCAGTTCATCGACTGGAAGGATTCGACCGTCCACGTGATGTCGCACGCCCTGCACTACGGGTCGAGCGTGTTCGAGGGCATCCGCTGCTACGAGACGAAAAAGGGCTCGTCGGTCTTTCGACTCCCCGAGCACGTCCGGCGGCTCTACGATTCCGCGAAGATGTACCGCATCGAGATTCCTTTCGCGCTCGACGACCTGAAAAACGCGATGATCGAGACTGTGCGCGTCAACGGCTTCAAGTCCTGCTACCTGCGCCCGATCGTCTTTCGGGGCACGGGGCCCTTTGGCGTGAATGGCCTTCAGAACTCGGTCGAGACCTTCATCTGCGCATGGGAATGGGGCGCTTATCTCGGCCCGGACGCGCTGGAAAAAGGCGTCAACGTGATGTTCGCGACGTGGAATCGATTCGCTCCCAACACGATGCCCGCGATGGCGAAGTGCGGCGCGAACTACGCGAATAGCCAACTCATCAAGATGGAAGCGGTACTCAACGGCTACGCCGAGGGCATCGCGCTCGACACCAACGGCTACGTCAGCGAAGGATCGGGCGAGAACATCTTCGTCGTGCGTCAGGGCCGTGTTCTCACGCCCCCGTTGGGGAACTCGGTGCTGCCGGGCATCACGCGCGACAGCGTCATCATCATCCTCAAGGAACTCGGTTACGAGGTCGTCGAGGGCATGATCCCGCGCGAGATGGTCTACATCGCCGACGAGGTGTTTTTCACCGGCACCGCGGCCGAGATCACCCCCATCGCGAGCGTCGATAAGATCCCGATCGGCACGGGCAAGCGCGGTCCGATCACGAAGGCCATTCAGGAGCGATTCTTCGCCAACATCCAGGGCGACCTGCCCGACACGCACGGCTGGCACACGTTCGTATAAAGACGGTTACATCGTCGCCAAACGTGGTATCATGCACCAAAGCCATGCGAGGTGCGTGATGCGCGCGGTTATTCTCGCGGTCTTGGTCGTTGGGTTCGTGACGGCGTTTGGCGGAGCCGCTCCGCGATCGGCCGGGGCGGATCATCAGGCCCAGCCCCGGTACGGAATCATCCCATCCGATCCCGACATTCCGTACTGGGAACTGTTCAACCTCGTCCTCGACACGCTCGTCTCGGATTATTGGAGCCCCGACGGCAACTGGGACGGGGACATGATGGACGACGCGACGACCTTCGCGCCCGAAGCCTTGCTCGCTTGGGGATACGAGAGCGGGGACGCAGATTTGGTGGCGATGGGCGAGCAGACCTGCCTGTGGGAACTCGAACTGCTGGACGCGGGTTTCGGCGGCGACGTCGACGCGCTCCAGGAAGCGGCAATGGGTGCGCTGGCGCTGTGGTGGGGTTATCGCTTCGACGTCGATCCCGCGTTCGATCTCTACGCGCGGCTGCTGCCGCCGATCGTGAACCTGATCGCGATTCCCGTCGCCGAGGCCATGGCCGACGAGTACTGGCCCGCCTCGACGATCGTCGGATTCATGGCGCACATCGACAACGAGGTCGCGCGATACAAGCGGGCCGACGAGCGGCAACAGGCGCTCGACTGGGCGAAGGAATTGATCGACTGGGCGTACGCGGAGCAGTACGACGTGGGAAAGGGGCTCTTCGACGACGGCTACCTCATGTCGAACGGCGTGATGCTCGCGGCGACGGCCCAGTACGCGCGACTCGCCGATGACGCCGCAATGGAGCAAAAAGCGCGCGACCACTTCGACGCCATGATGGCCGAACTGCACGACGGCGACCGGGGCGCCTTCTGGAACGAGCCGGGCGACAACGTGAAGCATTTTTCGAAAAATTTGATGGCGCAGCGCGGGCTGATCGCGCTCTTCGAACTCACGGGCGAGACCGTCCATCGCGACGCGATTCTCGACAGCCTCGGGTGGATGAAGCGGGATCTCCTGGGCGAGGGACTGCTGGAACACCACTGGACGGAAGGCGTCGGCAAGGCCGGCTACGTGTGCACCGGCTGCAACTTCCTGTTCCTCGACAACATGCTGCACTGGCGTCGCGCGCTCGCGGCACAATAGAAAAACGCCGGCCACCCGGGACCGGCGTTCTTCGTCGATCTCGTTCGGATCAGCGGCCTTCGGCCTTCATGCGCTTGTGCGCCTCATCCAGCACCTTCGTCTGCATGTGCGCGGGCAGCGCGTCGTACCGATCAAGTTCCATCGAGTAGTTCGCGCGACCCGACGACACCGAACGCAGCGTCGTCGCGTAGCCGAACATCTCCATCAATGGGACTTCGGCCGAAATCTTCTGCGCGCCCTTGCGGAATCGGCGCATGTTATGGACCTTGCCGCGCCGCCGGTTCAGATCGCCCACGACGTCGCCGATGTAGTCGTCCGGCGTCGCGATTTCCACGGACATGACGGGCTCCATCAGCGTCGGCCGCGCCTTCATGAATGCTTCCTTGAAGCAGATCGACGCGCAGGTGCGGAACGCCATTTCGGAGCTGTCCACCGCGTGGAAGCTGCCGTACGTCAGGACGACGCGGACATCGACGACGGGATAATCCGCCATGATGCCGTTGTTGATCGCGTCTTCCACTCCGGTCCTGCACGCGGGAATGAACTCGGACGGAATCGCGCCGCCGACGATGTGATTGACGAATTCGAAGCCGCCGCCCGGGTTCGGCTCGACGCGCATGACCGTGTGTGCGTACTGGCCCTTGCCGCCCGACTGCTTCACGTGTTTGTACGCGTGCTCGCACTCGGTCGTGATGGTCTCGCGGTATTCGACCGACGGCGCCCCGACGACGGCACTGACTTTGAAGTCGGTCTTCAGGCGGTCGACGATGATTTCGAGGTGCAACTCGCCCATGCCCGAGATGACCGTCTCGCTCGTGCGGTCCATGACGCGCACGCGAAACGAAGGATCTTCCAGCGACATCTTGCGCAGCGACTGATGGAGCTTCTCCAGTTCCTTCGGCGTCTCGGTCGAGACCTTCACGCTGATGACCGTTTCGGGAATCGTCACCGTTTCCAAAAGCAGCGGCGAAACCGTATCGCACAGCGTGTGGCCGGTGTGGGTGTCCTTCATTCCGATGAGCGCAACGATGTCGCCCGGGCCGACCTCGGGGATCTCCTGACGATCTTTGGCGTGGATGCGCATGATGCGCGCGACGCGCTCCTTGGTGCCGTTCGTGGCGTTGAGCAGCGTCTGCCCTGCCTTGAGCACGCCCGAATACGTGCGCACGAAGGTCTGCTGGCCGACGTAGGGATCGTGAATGATCTTGAATGCCAGTGCGCAGAAGGGGTCTTTCGAAATGGGGTGGCGCGTGTGCGTCTTCTCGGGATCGTCGATGTCGACGCCGGTGATCGCCGGAGGATCGAGCGGCGAAGGCAGATACGCGCACACGGCGTCGAGGAGTTTCTGCACGCCCTTGTTCTGATACGCGGCCCCGCAAAAGACGGGAGTCACCTGCGAACGCAGCACGCACCTGCGGGTGATGCGGTTGATGAGTTCGACGGGGACCTCTTTTTCGTCGAGGTACAGTTCGGCGATTTCGTCGTCGTACTCGGCGAGTTTTTCGAGCAGAACGCCTCGCTTCTCTTCGACGAGCGCTTTGAGATCCTCGGGAACCTCGGCCACCTCGCCCTCGAGATCACGGAAGATCCACGCTTTGCCGCTGACGAGATCGATTGTCCCGGCGAAGCCTTCCTCTGCGCCAATCGGAATCTGATACGCGACCGCATTGGCGTCGAGTCGCTCGTTCATCTGGTTCACGACGTCGAAGAAGTCCGCGCCGGCGCGGTCCATCTTGGTGACGAACGCGATGCGGGGAACGTGGTAGCGGTCGGCCTGACCCCACACGGTCTCGCTCTGCGGCTCGACACCGCCCACCGCGCAGAAAACCGCGCAGATGCCGTCAAGCACCCGCATCGAACGTTCGACCTCGATCGTGAAATCGACGTGGCCGGGCGTGTCGATGATGTTGATGTCGTGACCGTCCCACTTGGTCGAAATCGCGGCGGAGGCGATCGTGATGCCGCGCTCCTGCTCCTGCTTCATGAAGTCCATCGTGGCGGTGCCGTCGTGGACCTCGCCCAGGGCGCGTGTCACGCCCGTGTAAAACAAAACGCGCTCGGTGACCGTCGTTTTGCCCGCGTCGATATGGGCCGCGATCCCGATATTTCGCCTGGTCGTCAAACTCATTGTCCTCTCCGCATCCGGTCGAACAGCGATAAAATGGAACAAGCCCCACAACCTTCCGGCCCTGGGGCGCGCGCTCTTTAGCACAAAGGGATTGGTCGTACAAGGGCGGCGACACCCGTGTACGAAGCGGGGAAGATGTCCGGGGCATCAGCGGGAGTCGATGTCCGGTTTTCCGGCGGGGTGGTTTAGAGGTGTGGGATACAACACCACAGCACCCTGGCCCGCGAGGCCCAAGCGATGGCGAAACGCGAGTGAATTCAGACGGAGATGGAGGTTGGCCGTCTGAAGCGGGAGGTGTATCCGGATTTTTCGGTTCGCCATTTTCACGAGTTCGCGGTTCGGGAGCACGGTCTGAAGTCGGGCTGCACATGGACGCTGATCGTGCTTCAACAACACGGCCTGGCCCAGAAGGCTACGCGCCGGGGACAATACCGCCGCAAAAAGGATTCCGACGCCCTTGAGGCGTCGGAAACAACCCCAAGGGATACTCCCGGTTTCCCAAACGACCGGCTTCGCCGGTCGTCAACACACCGGACATCTACGAACGCTTATGAACAGGACTTCTACCAACGCTACGGACAGTTCCGCGAGGAATCGAACGAGCGTCCCTTTTCAGGTCGGGGCATTCCGCTATGATACGCACCGTTTTCACCCAGACCCACGACGGGAGAATCCGGTGAGCGCGAAGACCGAGAAAATTCTGGTGACGAGCGCCCTGCCCTACGCCAACGGGCCGATCCATTTCGGCCACATCGCGGGCGCCTATCTGCCGGCGGACATCTTCGTGCGTCACAAGCGAATGTGCGGCGCGGACATCGTCTATATCTGCGGCAGCGACGATCACGGCGTCGCGATCACGATCAGCGCGCAGAAGGAAGGTCGCTCGCCCGCGGAGCATGTGCGCATCAACCACCAGTTGATTGTCGACATTTTCGAGCGCATCAACATCCGATTCGACAACTTCTCGCAGACGAGTCGGCCCCTGCACTACGGCGTCTCGCAGGAGTTTTTCGCCGACGCGGTCCGCGCGGGGTACATGGAGACGCGAAACGACCGCCAGCTCTACTGCGAAAACGACCGGATGTTCCTCGCCGACCGTTACGTGACCGGTGCGTGCCCGCACTGCGGATTCGTGGGCGCGCGCGGCGACGAGTGCGGCGGGTGCGGCAAGTGGCTCGATCCGCAGGAACTGCTGAATCCGGCCTGCAAGGTCTGCGGCAGCACCCCGGTCGTCCGCGAAACGACGAACTGGTATTTCCTGCTCGACAAGCTCCAACCCAAGATCGAGGCGTGGCTCGCGGACAAGCCGCACTGGAAAGACAACGTCATGAACTTCGTGCGGGCGTGGCTCGACCAGGGCCTGCAACCGCGTTCCATGACGCGCGACATCGAGTGGGGCATTCCCGTGCCGGCGGAGGGCGCCGACGGCAAGGTGCTCTACGTGTGGTTCGATGCGCCGATCGGTTACATCTCGAGCACGATCGAGTGGGCGGCGCGTATCGGTGAACCGGAACGATGGAAACGCTACTGGCACGCGCCCGACACGCGCCTCGTCCACTTCATCGGCAAGGACAACATCCCTTTCCACTGCATCGTGTTCCCCGCGATGATCATGGCGAAAAACGAGGTGCGGTCCGAGCAGATCGTGCTGCCCGAAAACGTGCCCGCCAACGAATTCTACAACCTCGAAGGCCGGCAGTTTTCCAAGAGCGAAGGCTGGTACATCGACCTCGACGATTTCTTTTCGAAGTACTCGGTGGATGCGCTGCGCTACACGCTGTGCGCCAACATGCCGCAGACGAAGGACAGCGAATTCACGTGGCACGATTTCGGGTTGCGCAACAACTCCGAACTCGCCGACATCTTCGGCAACCTCGCCCAGCGCGTGCTCAAATTCATCGAGAAGTACTTCGACCTCGCGGTGCCCGAACTCGGCACGCCCGACGCGGAGGACCAGGCTCTTCTCGACCGAGCGGCGGCGCTGCCCGGCCGGATCGCCGAGGAGCTCGACCGTTTCGAGTTCCGGCGCGCGCTCTATGAATGGATCGACCTTGCCCGCGAGACGAACAAGTACTTCGACTACAAAGCGCCGTGGAAGACGGTGAAGGAAGATCGCGCGGTGTGCGCGCGGACGCTGCACGTGTGCCTGCGTTCGTTGCAAACGCTCGCGGTGACCGCATTTCCGTTCATGCCCGAAACCGCGCAAAAACTGTGGATGATGCTCGGTCGCGAGGGCTGCGTCGAGGAGCGCGACTGGTTCGCGGGGGCGACACAGCCCTTCGAAACCGAAGCAAAACTCGGCGCACCCGAGATCCTGTTCGCGAAGATCGAACCGGCGCAGATCGAGGCCGAGGTGGCGCGCCTCAAGAGCTGGGCCCAGGCCGCCGCGCCCAAACCCGCCACGCCCGCGGTGGAGTACGCGCCGCTCAAGGATCTCGTGGAATACGAGGATTTCGCCAAGCTCGATCTGCGCGCGGCGCGAATCATCGCCGCCGAAGCGGTGCCCAAGAGCAAGAAGCTCGTGAAGCTTCAGATCGACCTGGGTTTCGAAAAGCGACAGATCGTCGCGGGCATCGCGCAGCACTTCAAGCCGGAGGATCTCGTCGGCCGGGAAATCGTCGTGGTCGCCAACCTCCAGCCGGCAATGCTGATGGGAGTCGAATCGAACGGCATGCTGCTCGCCGCGCGGATCGGCGACCGGCTGACGCTGCTCACCGCGGCGACGGAGCCCGGCGCGACCGTGAGCTGATCCCGCGCGTTCATTTCATTTCCGATACCAAAAAGAATCCCCGGCCGAGGCCGGGGATTCGTCGTTTCGGGATGTGCGCTCGCGTCAGTTGATGATGAACTCGACGCGGCGGTTCTCTTCGCGGCCGACCTCGGTGTCGTTGGGCGCGATCGGCTTGGTCTCGCCGTATCCCACGGACACGAGCATGTTGGGATCGAGGCCCTTTTCGATGAGCCACTTGCGCACGGAGGCCGCGCGGCGCTTGGACAGATCCAGGTTGTGCGCGTCGGTGCCTTCGGAGGAGGCGTGGCCTTCGATCGTCAGCTTCTTGATGTTCGCGTCGGCCTTGACCACGTCGTAGACATTTTCGAGCACCGGGAACGACTTGGACAGGATCACGTCGGAATCGTACGCGAAGTGAACCTTGCCGATCGGCACGATCTTCTTCTGCACGTCGAGAACGACGACGTTCGCCGTGTTCTTGACGACGGAGTAGGACTGCGCGGCCTCGGCCCACTCCTTGCCGCCGCCCGTGCTCACCTTGATGGACTGCGCGCTGTAGGCGCCGACGTCCCAGACACCCTTGTCGTCCGTGAGGTGCTTGGTGTCCTTGCCCGCGGCGTCGGTCAGGGTGACGAAGATGCCGGGGACCGGATCGCTCGTGCCCTTCATGCGCACCTTGATGGTCAGCGTCGTGGAATCGACCGGTGTCAGAACGACAACCACGCTCGTGGTCTTGCCGAGCGAGACGCTCAGGCTCTTGCTGCCGTCCTTGTAGCCGTCTTTCGAAGCCGTGATGTCGTACGCGCCGGGCGTCACCATGGCGTCGTAGCAGTTTTCGCCGCCGGTGTTGACCTTGAACGGCTTCGCACCCTCGACGGCGAGGTCGGCGTTGTTGATCGCGTTGCCCTCGGGATCTTCGACGCACACCTTCAGCTTGCCCTCGGTCGGGCCTTCGCATTCGGGGTAGTAGTCGAAACCCGCGATCAGGCGATAGGTCGGAGAACCGACGCCGCCGCCCATGCCGCCGCCGCCGCCGCCGATGATGCGCGGCCCGCCGCCGAACTTGTATCGAAGGGTGGCGGTCAGCTCCATCGGGTTCGCCTGAAGCTGAAGATTCGACGAGGACTTGTACTGTTGTCCCCAGTATTCGAGCGAGAAGCCGAGGCCGCTTTTCCAATCGCGCGAAACGCCCGCGCCGAACAGGTAGGCGTTGCCGACGTCGGTGCCGAGGATCGTCTTTTCCGGACGTACGAGATAACCCCCGTTGCCCGCGATGTTGAAGATCCCCAGATCCTTCTCGATGGCGAGCTTTCCGCCGAAGTTGGTGCCTCCCTCGCCGAGGAAGTGGTCGGGATCTCCGGTTGGGAATGTGCCGAAGCCCGCGAGCGCGAGGCCCAGCACGCCGTTTTTCTCCTCATTCAGAATACCGAGTTTGATTTCGCCCTTGATGTCGCCCAGCGCGGAGATGTTCTCCTGCTCCGTGCCCTGCACGCCGAGGTCCTCGATATCGTCGATTGACTTGCCGCGCGCCTGAACGTGATAAGGCACATCGACGCCGAGGCTGAGCCACGACCAGGGAGAGAACGCGAGCGTGAGGTTCGCGCTCAACGCCTGTTCGAGAACACCGGACTTGAACTCTTCGTTATCCTGGTCCTTGAGCTCGACCAGGCTGTCGGTGAAGTTGAAATAGAGCCCGAAGCCCCAGCACATGGCGTCGAGCGTCTGCGCGTCCTCGATCGCCAGGAAATGGCCGTTGAAAATGCTGGGGCGGAACATCTGCGCATCGAGCGCTTCATCGACGGCGAGAGCCGCCGTCGGAACGAGCAGCGCCGCCAAAATCAGGATCCACACCCTCGTATACCGACGCATCGAAGCCCCCTTCGTGGGAAGACGTAACGGTTTATTCGAATCCGCCCGCCCGCCGCCGAAGCGGCGGGAGTTGAGTGCGCTGGATCGGGAGGTCCGGCATGGCCGGCCTTGTCGCGACCCTCGTTATTTCAATTGCAACCGAAGTCGAAAGAGCCGCCGCCGAGCCCGTCCTCTTCCGGCGGCGAAACGGTCGCGGCGCCGTCGTCGTCATCGTCGTCATCCGCGTCGTCGTCACCCATGTCATCGTCCATGTCGTCGTCCGTATCGTCATCGGCCGGGGGCTGAGTGGTCGTCGTCGTGCTCGTGGGCACCGTCGTCGTGGTCGTTGTCGTGGTCGTCGTCGCTTCGACGCAGTACTCCGCCTCGCCGCGGATCATCGCGTTTCCGTCGATCGGGTATTCCGCATAATCCGACCAATACCAAAGGTCTTCGTCCCAACTGCCCTTCCACGAGTTGCCCGAGTCGGACGCGTCGACTCCGACGGCCTGGTTGCCGAACTCGTCCGGCGCCAATACGCCCAGGCACCACGCGCCGGCGGTCAATGGAGCCTCGAGTTCTTCTTCATCGGATATGTCTTCAATGCTCCAGGCGCCGGAAGTTCCCGGCGATGGAGTGAATTCGTCGCCGACCCAGATGGGCTTCGCTTCCGGGCCGTCTACGAGGGTACCGCGGAAAACGGCGAATTTCACGGGAGTCGTTCCCGCGGCCACATTCGGCGGATCGACGAAGAATGCGGAAATCTCCGTCAGGTAAGATGGATAGACCGTCGGCTCGATGCAGGTGACGTCGATGCTGTCGTAGCCGTAAAGCATCGTCATCGTTTCGTTAGTCCCGTCGTCGACCATCAGCGTCTCGGTCGTCGTGTCGGGGCACTCGCCTTCGATGAGGATGTTGTCGACGGCGCACCAGCCGTACTGCACGTCATCCTCCGTCTCCAGCGCGGCGAAGCGCCAGCGAATTGCGAAGTCGCCGTTGCCGTCGGCGAGCGTCGAGATGTCGAAGGGATACGACGCGTCGTTGCCCCAAATGGTGTCCACGGGATCGAATCCTGAAACGGCCGTCCAGTTCGTTCCGTCGTAAAGCTCGAACGAAATGTCGGGATCGAGAATCGCCGCCACGTCGGGGACATACCGAGCGCAGTCGGCGTCGAACGTGATTTCCACATCCGTGAACAGTGACAGGTCGATCTCGTTGCTGATGAGGTCGGTATCCGATTCCGGATAGTATCGGGGGCTGCACACATTGTCCGCTGCGGCGAATGGATACGCGATCAGGTCCCAATCCTCGCCGTTCGACTCCCACAGGCAGTAGTTGTCAGTCGTCCAACGCGGATTGTCGCCGATGTTGTCCACGACGCTCCAACCGATCGGCAGGGTACCGTTGGATGTGGTGGAAAAATCCTCCCACAGGATGACACGGGCCTGCGCGGTCTGGGCGAGCGCCAGAAATCCGAGCATTGCGAACAGCAGCAACCGTTTTCGAATCTTCATGTGTTGTCCCTTGCTCCCGGCCCGATGGAAATCGGTTGTCATTCGAACCCCGGCGGTGAGCCGCGCCGCCGAAGTGCGTGTATCCGTCCTCGAAGTGCCAACCCGAGACGGTTCACCGCGTCTCCGGCACGTTCAACCAACGCACAGCGAGTGACTTCGGCGACCCCGCGCAGACCGACGGGCACCGCTTATCCCTTCGCGAACCTGCATACGTTTCCCGTGGCGCGCCACCCGCACGACACGAAACCCACAAAAACGATTGGTTTCCTTTAACGCGTTTTTAGTACCGTTGTCAATGGAAATTCCGCTGCCCCGCTCGATCGGAGGCTTCAACCTGTTGTTTTTATTGCGTAAATTTCTTTCATTCGGTTATGCGCGCTTTGCCGCACCGCATCGCCGCGCCGGACGGTCGCGTATGCCCGCGAGTGCGGCCATCGAAGCATTTATATGATCTACGTCATATGTTCTCACGGTCGAAGTGCAAACTGACAGTTCCTAAGAAGGAGATTGTCGAGCCGACTTTCGGGGTCGGTCGGAGGTTTTGATTCCTCTCCCACCCGAGCAGTGAATGGCCGCTCATCGCGGAATGCCGTGTTTTCCCTTGCTATGGGAGGGGTCTCGGTGCTAAATAGAGCCCCGTCGGCCGCCGCCGGACCTTGGAAAGGACCCATTGAAATGCCGTTTTGCACGATCCCCGAAGCTCTGGACACCCTCCGCCAGGGCCGAATGATCATCCTCGTGGACGACGAGGATCGGGAAAACGAGGGGGATCTGTGCATCGCCGCCGAAAAAGTCACCCCCGAAGCCATCAATTTCATGACGAAAATCGGCCGGGGCCTCGTTTGCCTCGCCATCACCGAGGACCGGGCGGATGAGCTTCAACTCCCGCCGATGGTCACCTCGAACTCCAGTCGTTTCGGCACCAATTTTACGGTCAGCGTCGAGGCCCGCACCGGCGTGACCACCGGGATTTCCGCGCACGACCGGGCTCGCACGATCGCGGTCGCGGTCGCCGACGAATCGCGCCCGCACGACCTCGTTCGCCCGGGCCATATTTTCCCTTTACGCGCCAAGCGCGGCGGCGTCATCGTGCGCGCGGGCCAGACCGAGGGTTCGGTCGATCTTGCGCGCCTCGCGGGGCTCAGGCCGGCCGGCGTGATCTGCGAAGTCATGAACGATGACGGCACGATGGCCCGGCTGCCCGATCTGGAGATCCTCGCGAAGGAGCACGACCTGCCCATCGCGTGCATTCAGGATCTCATCCACTACCGGATGGAGCGCGAAATCCTGGTTCGCAGGGTCGCCGAGGCCAATCTTCCGACGGAATTTGGCACCTTCAAGTCGATCGTGTTTCAAAGCGACGTGGATGGTCTGGAGCACGTCGCCCTGGTCAAGGGCGACATTGGGGACGGGAGCGAACCGATTCTCGTTCGCGTGCATTCGAGCTGCCTGACCGGCGATGTGTTCTCGAGCCGCCGATGCGACTGCGGACCGCAGCTCCACGCCGCGATGGAACGCATCGACCGCGAAAAGCGCGGCGTGCTGCTCTACATGAATCAGGAAGGCCGCGGTATCGGCCTGACCGCCAAGATCAAAGCCTACGCGCTGCAGGAGCAGGGTTTCGACACCGTCGAGGCCAATGAACGTCTCGGCTTCGCGCCGGACTTGCGTGATTACGGCGTCGGCGCGCAGATTCTGTCTTCGCTCGGCGTGCGTCGGATGAAGCTGATGACGAACAATCCGCGCAAGATCGTCGGATTGCAGGGCTACGCAATCGAGATTGTCGAGAGAGTCCCCATCGAGGTGGAGCCGACCGAATCGAATCGGGAATATCTCACGGTGAAGGCGCAGAAGATGGGTCACATTCTGCACAAGGTCTGACCTCGTGCGGAGCGATGAGGGGGAAGTCGTGCCGAAAGTCATCGAAGGCGTGTTGTCCGCGGCGGGGTGCCGGTTCGCGCTGGTCGCCGGTCGTTTCAACAGTTTCATCACGACCAAGCTCGTGGACGGGGCGATCGACGCCATCGTCCGGCACGGCGGGCGCGACGAGGACGTGACGCTCATCTGGGTGCCCGGGGCTTACGAAATCCCCGCGGCGCTCGGTCGCGTCGTCACGTCGGCAAAGTACGACGCCGTCATCACGCTCGGCGCCGTGATTCGCGGCGGTACGCCGCATTTCGATTACGTCGCCAATGAGGTGAGCAAGGGCGTCGCGTCGGTCGCGCTCGGGGCGCCGATTCCGATTTCCTTCGGGGTCCTCACCTGCGATACGATCGAGCAGGCGATCGAACGTGCCGGAGCGAAGGCCGGCAACAAGGGCTTCGAAGCCGCCACCGCGGCGATCGAACTCGTCAACCTCTACAAGTCTCTCCAGGCGGTTTAGCGAGCTTTATGGGCAACCGGCACAAATCCCGCGAATTCGCGCTGCAGATCCTCTACGCGATCGACGTATCGGGCAACGACCCCACGCTTGTCCGTTCGCTGTTCTGGGAGTCGCTCACGGCCCCCGACGAAGTGCGCGCGTTCGCCGAGGAAATCGTCACCGGCGTGCTGCGGGATCAGGAAAAGATCGACCGCCTCATCACGCACTTTTCCGAACACTGGACCATCGACCGCATGACCGCCGTGGATCGCAACATCCTGCGAATGGCCGTCTGCGAGTTGATCTCGATCGCGGGGATCCCTCACAGCGTCACCATCAACGAAGCGGTGGAGATCGGAAAGAAATTCGGTTCCGAGGACTCGGGCGCGTTCGTGAACGGCATCCTCGATCACATCGCCAAGGACTCCGAGAAAATCGACGTCGCCACGCTTGAAGTGCGTCACTCGCCGGCCGCCAACGGTCCGAAACCGTCGGAGATCGTCCCCGAGATCGCGCCGGACGTCGCCGAGATCGAGGACGATCGGACGAGGCGCCAGCGCGAGCGCCGCGAAGCCATTGTCAAAGCCGGAAACCAGAAGAAAATGCGAGTGGGAAGCCTGATCAAGGTTCGCCACGGAGATCGCGCTTGAAGATCCGCGCCACGAACACCGAGGTCGTGCAGGTCGAGGTCGACGCCGTCGTGGTGTCGTTTTTCCACGATGAGCGCCCTCTCAAGGGCCACATGGGTCTCGCCGACTGGCGGCTTTGCGGCATGCTGTCCCGGTTCATCCTCGACGGACGCATCGACGGCGGACTCGGCGAAAAAATCCTGTTTCCGATGAACCATCGCATGAAGTGCCGGCGTGTGGTGGCGATCGGTCTCGGGTCCAGGATGGAGTTCGACGACCGGTCTTTTTTGTCGTCGTGCCGCCTCATCGCCGACACCCTCTTCCGACTCCAGATCACCGAGTTTGCGCTGAGCCTGCCGGGCTCCATCATCGACGGATTCGACGCCGTGGCCGCGACGGCCAAGCTGTGCGAGGAGATCGGCGACCGCTTCCGCGTGGATCGCCAGATGTTCAAGTCGCTCAATCTGTCCATTCTCGCCGAGGGCGGCACGCTCAAGGACATCAATCCGATCGTCGCGAAATACGAACACCGCTTCAGCGAGGAACTCGGGAACTGATCGCGGCGTCCCGCACGCCCCTTACGACCCAACCCGGTCGCCGGGCCCCATCTCGATGCTGATGCGCGCGAACTCCTGTTCGACCTGCTGGAACGCCTCGACGACAAAGAGATCGAACTGCGTCTCCCTGCCGTCGACGATCATCCGACGACAGGTGGCGTGCGGAAGTGCATCCTTATACGGTCGCCGGGAGCGAAGCGCGTCGTACACATCGGCGACGGACATGATGCGCGCGGCCAGCGGAATGCGCCGCCCCGCCAGTCGATCGGGATAACCCGTGCCGTCCCAACGTTCGTGGTGGTGCTTCGCAACGGCAATGCCCATTTTGATGAACGGATTCGCGGGATACGCCCGATCCACCTCCTGCAGGGTGCTCGCGCCATAAATCGTGTGACGTTTCATTTCGGCGAACTCATCTTCGTTGAGTTTTCCGGGCTTGAGCAGAATCGCGTCGGCGATGGCCACCTTGCCGATGTCGTGCAGCGCTCCCGCGAAAAAGATGTTGTCGATGAACGCGCGGTCGATCTCCTTCTCGAATCGACGCGTGGCGCTGAGCTGTTCGGCCAGCAACCGGCAGAACGTGCGCGTTCGCTCGATGTGCTGCCCGGTGTCGTCGTCACGGCACTCGGCGAGTTTGGCGAGCGCGACAATGGTCGCCATGTGTGCATCGCTGACTTTTTTGACCTGCTCCTCGACCGACTCTTCGAGCAACCGATCGTAATTGCTGATTCGACGGCGCAGACCCCCGCTCTTCAGATAGATGTCGACTTCCGCCAGAACGACTTCGGGGCGCAGGGGTTTCGGCAAGAATCCCACGCCGTCCAGCGAGGACTCGCGGATTTTCGCGCGCATCCGCGCGTCTTCGGCGAGAAACACAATGGGGATGTCCCGTAGGGACTCGTCGGCGCGAAAAATGTCGTAAATCTGAAAACCCGAAAGCCCCGGCATGGCGACGCCGCAAATGACCAGATCGGGCGGCGCGTCCCATGCGCCGCGGATCGCGGACGACCCATCTCGGAACGACTGCACCCGGTGCCCTTCGGCAGCGAGGATATTCGTCAATTCCGACAGGACGTCGGCGTCCCCATCGACCACCAGAACCCGGGCGGCGCGCGGGCGTTTCTTCTCGGACATCACAGAACCGTCGCCGCGGACGGCCTATTCACGAGAATCCGAAATCCCTGCGGGGCAACCGGGAACCGCCGGCGGATGAGAAGGCACAGGTTGAGTGTCAGTTCCGTTCCCCTGGCGAGAATCTTCACGCCGTCGTCGCCCATCAGATTGTCCGCGAGCACGAGGCCCGGGCGCAGTTCCTCGAGCGAAATCCACTCCACATCCCGCACTTCGGCCGGCGGTTCGGGAACGCCCGTGACAACGGGCTCCTCGGCGACGTCGCGCACGCCTTCAACGCGCGCGAGTTCTTTCACGATGGCCGGGAAGTACCGATCCGGAGCGCGACGCAATTCCTCGATCGATTCGGCTTCGCTGGAATTCTGCTCCAACCTCGTTTCGTAAGCCATTACGACGCGCAGAATCTGTCCCGCGAGAACCTCCTTGGGCCATCGCTGCCAGACGGGGTCCGCCGGCGAACCGTCGGCGATCCGCTCGACGATCGCAGCGATCTCCCCAAGCTGCGGGATATGGCTGATGACCCGCGCGGCATCCGCGAGCCCCTCCGCACTCAACCCGTCGCCGCCCTCGGAGACGGCTTTTCCGGCCGGGACCGGCGATGTCGTCACGGACACGATGGTCCCCAGATTCGCCAGCATGGCCGCGAGTTCGAGTTGGTGAAGATTTTCCATCGAAAACGCTTCGGCCAGTTTCCGCAAATCCTGCGAAACGCGGATCGTGCGCCGCTGCGCCCCGGGAAACGAGACGCCGACGAGTTCGTTGAACGCCTTGATCGCGCCGACAAGCGTCTTGCGAAGCAGTTCACTGGTCTGCCTGCGTTGCTGCTGAAGCTCGATGTGCGTGTTGACGCGGGCGAGGACCTCCTCGGCCTGAAACGGTTTGACGATGTAATCGAGCCCGCCCGCCTCGAACGCCTTGACCTTGTTAAAGGTTTCGGTGAGCGCGCTGATGAAAAGAATGGGGGTCTGCGAGGTGGATTTTTGCGCACGGAAACGCGCGCACGCTTGAAATCCATTCATGAGGGGCATGTCGATGTCGAGCAAAACGATGTCGGGCGGCGAAATGTCGGCTGCCTTGAGCGCGGACTCTCCGCTGCGAAACACGAGCGCCTTATGGCCGGCTTTGTTGAGGATTTTTTCGAGCAAACGCAGGTTGTCGGGCTCGTCGTCGACGATCATCACCCGGGCGGTCGTGGACGGCGTGTCCATGGTTCAAAGCTCCTTGAGACGGGAAACGATGCGATCGAATTCGTAGGTTTCGACTAGCAACTCCAACTCCTTCGCCAAGGCCGGGTTTTGTGCCGCCACCTCCTCGCCGATGCGCCGGCGCAGCAGATCGGCGTCTCCCGTGGTCGCTGCTTCGATTACGCCATCGATGACTGTCGCGGAAACGCAGTCCCGCCCGTTCGCGGTCGCGGCCGAAACGCTCGGCGCGGAGTTTCGCACGATGGCGTCCGAGTTCGCGGTGGCGGCGGGGCCGTCAAGCACTTCGCGGACCTTCGCGAGAAGGTCCTGCTGGCGAAGCGGCTTGGCGATGAAGTTGACGCCTTCGTCCAGAACGCCTTGGCTGGCCATGGCGTTACCCGTATAACCCGACATGAACAACACCTTGAGTTCGTGATGCGACCCGCGAAGTCGCTCGACCAGCTCACGCCCGCCCATGCGCGGCATCACGACATCGGTCAGCACGAGATGGATCGCGGAATCGCCCCGTTCAAACTCGAGAAGCGCTTCGTCACCGTTGGGCGCCGTCCGTACGAAGTACCCGGCGAATCTCAGAATTCGTTCGATCAGCCGCCGGACCGCGTCCTCGTCCTCGACGACCAAAATGGTCTCCCCGCCGCCGCGCGCGCGACTGACCGCCGCGCCGGCGATGGTCGCCACCGGCCCGACGACGCTCGAACGGCGCGGGAAGAATACGCGAAACGTCGTTCCCCGGCCGGGCTCGCTGTATACGTGGATGCTGCCTTCGCTCTGCTCGACGATTCCGTAGACGGTGGAAAGTCCAAGTCCCGTGCCACGATCGGGGCTTTTCGTCGTGAAAAACGGCTCGAAAATCTTCTTTCGGGTTTCCTCATCCATGCCGATGCCGTTGTCCGAAACGGCGAGTACCGCGAATTCCCCGGGACGAATCGTCGGATGCTGCTCGGCGAAGTCTTCGTCGACCACGAAGTTGGACGTCTCGATCGCGACTCTTCCGGCGGACGTGATGGCATCCCGCGCGTTGACGACGAGATTCATGACGACCTGTTCGACCTGCCCGGGATCCGCGAAGATCGGCCACAGCTCGGGCGCGAGCGCACAGTTGATGACGATGTCCTCCTGCACGAGCCGGTTCAGCATCTTCTCCATGTTCGAAACGATGTCGTTGAGACTCACGACTTTGGGCTGCAGCACCTGCTTGCGGCTGAAGGCCAGAAGCTGGCGCGTGAGGGAAGAGGCCCGTTGCCCCGCGCGCGACACTTCCTTGAGAAGCTCGACGACGCCGCTCATTTCGCGAACCTCGTCGAGCGCCATGTCGGTGTATCCCATGATCGCCGACAGGTAGTTGTTGAAGTCGTGCGCGACCCCGCCGGCCAGTCGGCCCACGCACTCCATGCGCTGCGCGGCCTGAAGCTGTTCCTCGATGCGTCGCTGTTTGGTCAGATCGATCAGAATGCCTGTGATTCCGACCGGGAAACCGCTTTCGTTGACCGCGCGAAGCGACGTGCGCACGTGTCTCACCGCGCCGCTTTTGTCGATCAGTCGGATCTCCCGAACATCGGCTTTGCCGTCGGTCGTGCGGACGAGCGATTCGTCGAACGATGTCCGGTCGTCCGGATGCACGAAATCCCGGGCTCGCCGACCGACAATTTCGCCTCGCTCGTATCCGAACCGGGCGATCGACGGACCGATATAGTGCACGATTCCATCAAGGGTCGATGAAAAGACGACGTCGTCGAGATTTTCCACGAGATCCCGATATTGTTTCTGGGACCGTTCCAGGTCACTCAGAATCTGAACCTTTTCCATGGCGACGGCCGTGGAGTTGGCCAAAGCCTGGAGAATGTGAACTTCCCCGGCTGTGGCGGTACGCGTTCTGGCCCAATAGGTCCCAATCGCGCCGATCGGAGCGGCCACGCGAATCGGAACCATCACGAGGCTCTTCACGAATGTGGGGCGATATGCGTCGTGGGGAATCCGTTCGTCGAGATAGATATCATCGATCACCGCCGGTTTCTTGTGAATCATCGCCCACCCGCTGATACACGCGCTCATCGGGAATCGGCGTCCCTTCCAGAGCGGGGCGATCGCATTTTCGTCCACGTAATGGCACATGTCTCCGTCGCGGAGGACGAAGGTCGCGCCGTCCGCGTCCGTGAGACGGCGTGACGCGATTCGGACGACATCGATGATCGCTTCGAGTGACTGCGCGTGGGACAGGTCCTGAATCACTTGGAGCAGCATCTCGAGTCGCGCGGCGAGACGGAGGACACCTTCTTCCGAGTATGGCTGCCGGGGAACCGGCGGCACGGGCTCGCCGAGGTTCGCGACCGGTCCGGAAGGAATCGAGGCGGAGAGAATCATGACGCCGACCGCGACCTTTTCGATGGAGAATCGGTACCAGGTCGATCTGCCCTCCGGTCTCTCGACGGGCGTCATCAATCGGCGCGGCTCTCCCGATTGCAGGCAATCGCGGATCGCCTCCATCAAGACGTCCGAATTGTTCGAATCGTCGGAATGGATGACGACCTGCCCCACGGGAGATGTCCCGGAAAAAAGCCAATCCGACTGCGCCGGGGCGTTCGCGTAAAGACAGACTCCTTCGGGATTCACAACGACGCACGATTCGATCAGGCCATCGAGCAACGGCCCGTAGACATCGAGCCACGCTTCGGGCGTCACGGACGGAGAGTTCCAACGACTCGTGGTGCACTCCATATTTCCCCCTTCGTCACAAAGTCGCAAACACCCGTCTGCAATGCCGTGCCGAGGTGCCCAACACCCCATGATGATCCGGGGCGGTTTCGGCAACTCTCCACCGGTACTCCAGTGAAAGCGACTTCGACGTGAGCGCAACGCCAAGCTCACGCCCACACCCGCTGCGATCTCTCTTGCTGTATGATTGTAACGAGATCAACGGGCGACTTCAAACTTTTTCTAGTGAAATATCAAAATTTTTCGATACCTCTGAACCGATTTCACCTAATTCGGTGGCATTCGGCCCATCGTGTTTCCCGAAACGTGCCCTAGGCGACCACGACGGTGTCAGGGTTGTCTCAGAGCATGGGTCGGCGTGTCGCCCATGACGAATTCCAGCGTCCCGCCGTTCGCGATCCGGTCGTGCGTGAACCACGGGTCGTCGAGCGGCTCGCCGTTCAGTGTGACGGACTGGACGTAAATGTGGTCCTCGTCCGCGTTCTCGGCGACGATCTCCAAATCGCCGCCCGGCATGTGCACCACCGCGCGCGGAAATTTCGGCGAGCCGATCACGTAGGTGTTGGTGCAGGGCAGCGGGTAGAACCCGAGCGCCGTGAAGACATACCACGCCGAGAGCGAACCGCCGTCGTCGTTGCCGTCGAGTCCGTCGGGCTTGGTGGAATACCGGTGTTTCGCGACCCAACGCACCCAGTCCTGCGTCAGGTCGGGCCGCCCCGCGAAATTGAACAAATACGCGGCGTGCATGTCCGGCTCGTTTCCGTGCCAATACCACGGCTGAACGGATAGCTGCGTGCGTTCGCGCATGCCGTTCACGAAAAATTCCTCGAGTCGATCGACGAAGATTTCGGGGCCGCCGAACAGTTGGACAAGGTCCGGGGCATCGTGGAGAACGAACCACAGCCAGTGCCGCGCGTTGCCTTCGGTGTAACCGTTCAGGTTGAAAATCGCGGAACCCGGACTGAAGGGCTCCTTAAATGATCCGTCGGAATTTCGCGGGCGGAAATATTCGGTTTCGTCGTCCCACAGATTGCGGTAGTTGCGGGATCGCGCGAGAAAAATATCTCTATCCGTCTCGTATCCCAGCGCATCGGCCAAGCGTCCGAGACAAAAATCGTTGAGCGCGTACTCCATCGTTCGCGAAACCGATTGGTCCTGATGATCGGCCGGTACGTAGCCGAGATCCATGTAGTCGCCGAGGCCCACCCGCTCCGCCAGCGCCGCCTCCACGAACGCGTGTTCGCGCAGTCCGGGATAAATCGTCTCGATTTCGAGATCGGTATTGCCCTTCAGATAGGCGTCGGCGATCACGGTATCGGAATGCGTGCCGATCATGACCTGCGTCTCGCCGATGCCCTGCGCCCACATGGGATACGCGCCACCCTGTTCGTACATGGCCTTCGCCGAAAGCGCGACGTCGCGGTTGATCTCGGGCCGGATGAGCTGCATCAGCGGGTGATAGGTGCGGAATGTGTCCCACAACGACAGGTCGCTGTAATACGTGAAACCTTCCGCCGCGTGCTCCTCGCGATCGAACCCCATGTACGTCCCGCCGGATTCGACGAGATTCGTCGGCAAAACGTCGAGGTGCATCATCGCCGTGCGGAAGATCTGTCGCTCGGCCGCGTTGCCGCCCTCGATCTCGATCGCGCCTAGCCGTTCGCGCCAGATGTCGCGGCTCTCTTCGAGCACGGCGAAAAAGTCGAGATCGCCGATTTCCGATTCGAGGTTCGCGCGCGCCTGATCGACGCCGATGAGCGAGATGCCGACCGCGACATCGACCACGCGCGTGCCCTGCGCGAAGCCCACGTAGGCCGCGATATCCCTGCCGCTCTGGTCGGCGACTCCGGCGAAACGCTGCGCGTTTTTCACCGTGCCGAAGTCGGCGACCGGTTCGGAGAATCGTGCCGCGAAATAGATCGGCATGCCGCCGTAGGAGTAGCTGAATCCGCCGTGCTGATCGGTGTATCCGAAAACCTCGCCCGTCGCCGCATCGACGTGAATCTCGCCGCCCCAGCTCGCCTCGATCGCCACCGAATGGCTGGAGTCGATGACGACATAGGGCGCGGGGCCGTCGTCCGGAAACGTGTAGCGGTGATAGCCCGCATTCATCGTCGCGGTGAGCTGCGCGTCGATGCCGTAGCGTTCGAGAAACACGCGGTAATAGCCGGGGCTTGCGTCCTCGTTGGCGTGCGAGAATCGGGATCGATAGCCTGTTTGCAGAGCTTTCTCGTCGGACATGCCGAGGACCGGCATCACGAGGATGTTGCCGAGATCGACGATGCCCGTGCCGGGCAAATGCGTGTGCGAGAAGCCGCGGATCGTGTTGTCGCCGTACCAGTAGCCGCCCGCGTGGAACAGGAAGATGTAGATCCAGCCCAATCCCGTGTCCGGCCCGAGCTTGACCAGACCGTTCGGGCGCATGGGCCCCGGCTGCATGAAACCGAATCCCCAGATCGGCATTCCGGCCGTTCCAATGAAGGGATTCACTTCGTCGAGAATGTCCGCGGGGGCCGTGTCGTCGTCATCGGCGAGGTCGTCATCCGAGCCCGCGTCGTCGTCCGGGCTCGCCGCCGCTTCCTTCGGCTCGTCGCCGCCCTCTTCGTCGAACACGCACCCGAACGAAAAGACTCCGACGAGCATCAGGAATGCGAGGAAACGCATGACTCCTCCGTCAGCGGGCGCGGTTCGGATCGATCCAGCGCATCCCTATTCTTTCGTCTTGACGTCCAAACTCCGGCAGAATTCGAGGAACGCCGGCTCGAATTTCGACAGATCGTCGTACTTCGCCGTCAGCTTGACGAAGACAGTCACGTTTCCGTGTGTGGCGAGGGCCGCGAAAAACGCGCGCTCGGCGAGTTTGGGATTTTCCATGCGGTAGTACTTGAATGACCCGAACTTCATCTGATCGGCTTTGCCCGCCGCCTCGATCTCGGCGGGCGTCATCGGCGGCAACTCCACCTGCTTGCGCCAGCGCGTGATGTTGGCTTCCAACCCTCCGGCCTTTCCGACGAGTTCCGTGATGGCCGCGTCGGCGGTGACATCGCCGATCTTGATGTCGAAACTCGCCGCGCGCATGCCCTTGGCGGGCTTTTCCGTCCAACCCTCGGGCAGCGTCCACGCATAAGTGTTGAGGGTTTGCGGTTTCTGGAGTTCCCGCGTCGTACCCAGCATCCGGGCCGCGCCCTCATCCATGGCACTTTTCTTCGCGGGTTTCTCTTCCTCGGGTTTGTCTTTAGGCCCGCAGCCGGCGGCGACCACGATCAACGTCAGGCACAGCACCGCGATCACACAGGATTTCATGACTTGCTCCCGTCAGGATGTTGATTGTGCGTTCGATTCTTGGCTGAACTCGCCTGGCGCGCCGGCGATTTCGGTTTCGGTTTGGACTTCGCACCAACGGTGCGCAGGGCCGCGTCCATCGCCGACCCTGCCCAGCGAGCAAGTTCGTCGGGATCGTCCAGCGCACCCTCGGGGCATGCGAAATACGACATCTCCATGCGCCGACCGTTCGCCTCATAAACAAAGGGGCCTGAACCCGCCTCGATGAAGGCGTCTTTGTTGCGCGCGTCGACTTTGAGATAGAGCACGTCGTCGGCCACGAGCCCGAACATGAGGTCGTGCCGGTAAATGCCATGGCCGCCGAACATGGCGCGGGCGCGGACGCCGTCCACTTGGCGCAACTGGTCCAGCAGGTACTCCACAAAGGCGCTCTTCGACGCCATGATGTCTCCGGATAATTCGAGGCATTTTGAACCGGTGCGGGACGGTTATCAATCACCCGCGCGGCCGAGGTTGTTGTTGAACCGAATCCCCGAACCGAACGCGATCATGGACGAAGCCGAGCAGGCGCTCGCCTATACGCGCGCCGATTTCGCCGACGTCAACCGGCGATTCGTGGATCGATTCGTCGAGCACTTTCCGGACTTCGAACCGGGCCGGATTCTGGATCTGGGTTGCGGTCCGGCGGATATCCCGATTCGTTTCTGCCGCGAAATGCCGGGCGTGACCGTCGTCGCCGTGGACGCCTCGCCCGCCATGATCGAACTCGCTCGCGCGGACGTCGGAGTTTCCGGCATCGCCTCGCGAATCGAGTTGCGGCTCGGCATGGTGGACGGTGCTGCGATCGACGGCGCGCCGTTCGACGCCGTTGTCAGCAACAGCCTGCTCCATCATATGGACGATCCGCTGGAGTTTTGGATGGCGATCGCTGCGAATGCGCGGTCCGACGCGCCGATCCTCGTCGTCGATCTGTTTCGCCCGCCGAGCCGCGAAGACGCGCGACGCATCGTGGACGCCGCGTCACCGAACGAGCCCGAAATTCTGCGGCGGGATTTCTTCAATTCGCTGCTGGCCGCGTATTCGCGCGAGGAGATTCGCGATCAACTGCACGGATCGGGGTTGGCGCACCTTTCGTGCGAGATCGTCAGCGACCGTCACGTCGCCGTGTGGGGGCGTGCGCTCTAGCAGAAGTCCAGATCCGCGCCGAGGTGCGCCTGCGTGACGTGCCGGGCGTGCAGCCAGCGATAGCCGCGCGCGGGCGGATCGGGCGGTCGCCACGATTCCCGCCGACGCGCGAGATCAGCATCTTCCACGAGCAAATCAAGACGGCGATTCGAAACGTCGAGGCGGATGGGGTCGCCGTCGCGAACGAGCGCGAGCGGCCCGCCGACCGCCGCCTCGGGCGAAACGTGCAGCACAATCGTCCCGTACGCCGTTCCGCTCATACGCGCGTCGGACACGCGCACCATGTCCTTGACGCCGTCGCGGGCCAGATACTTCGGGATCGGGATCGCTCCCGCCTCCGGCATGCCCGCCCCGACCGGTCCCGCGTTGCGCATGACGAGCACGTGGTTCGGCGTGATGCCGAGCGCGGGATCATCGATGCGCCGCGCCACGTCGTCGGGCGATTCGAAGACGACGGCGGGTCCCGTGTGCGCAACCAAATGGGGTGACGCGGCGGCGACCTTGATGACCGCGCCCTCCGGCGCGAGGCTGCCGCGCACGACGGCGAGCGCTCCGGTCGGCCCCAGTGGCGTGTCCAGGGTGCGGATCACCGACTGCCACTCGGCGGGCCCGGCCGACGACGCGAGGCGATCGCCCAGCGTTCCACCCTCGACCACGCGCGCTCCGCGGCGAAGCAACGGCTCGAGCGCCTTCAGCAAGACCGGCACGCCGCCCGCATGGTGGAAGTCCTCCATGTAGTTCGCGCCCGCCGGCTTGCAGTCCACGAGGAGCGGCACGCGCACCGACACCGCATCCACATCGGTGAGCGACAGGTCCGCGCCCGCGCGCCGGGCAATGGCGAGCAGGTGGACGATCGCGTTGGTCGATCCACCGAGCGCGAGCAGCACCGTGAGCGCGTTGAGAAATGCGTCGCGCGTCAGAATCTCGCGCGGGCGGATTGGCGTGCGCGCCCGCGCGACCGCCATTCGCCCGGTCGCCACCGCGTGACGCAACCGATCGCCGGTCACGGCGGGCGGCGTCGCCCCGCCGGGAAGCATCATGCCGAGTGTCTCGGCGAGACTCGCCATGGTCGATGCCGTGCCCATCACCATGCATGTCCCGCCGGTGGGGCACAGGTTGGGTTCGATGGCGGCGATGTCGTTCTCATCGAGATCGCCCGCCCGATGCGCCGCCCAAAGGCGTCGGCAGTCGGTGCATGCGCCCAGGCGCTCGCCGCGCCATCGGCCGGTCAGCATCGGCCCTGTCACCTCGATCAGTGCGGGTACGTTTGCCGAGGCCGCGGCCATGAGCTGCGCGGGCACGGTCTTGTCGCAACCGCCGACAAGCACCACCGCGTCCATGGGGTGCGCGAGGATCATCTCCTCGGTCTCCATCGCCAGCAGATTGCGAAAGAGCATCGTCGTCGGCGACATGAGGATCTCGTGCAGCGACGACGTGGGAAACACGAAGGGAAGCCCGCCCGCTTCGAGCACGCCGCGTTTCACCGCGTCGATGATCTCGGGCATGTTCCGGTGGCAGGTCACGTAGTCCGACGACGTGTCGGCGATGCCCACGATGGGCCGATCGAGATCCTCGGCGTCGAAACCCACCGAAGCGAGAAACGCGCGGCGCATATACCGCGAAAACGCCTCGTCGCCCGTCGTGGCGAGATTCGCGTTGATGCCTTTTCGACTCATGACCGCTCCACCGAAGTCGCGACGAATTCGTCTACAGGAGGAAGTTCACGTACTTCGTCACCGTGTACGCCTCGATGCCCTCGTTGCCGCCCTCGCGACCGAAGCCCGATTGCTTGATGCCGCCGAAGGGGATCTCCGCCGCGGCGATGACCATGTTGTTTATGCCGACCATCCCCGCCTCGATCCCCTCCGCCGCGAGAAACGCCGTGCGCGTGTTCTGCGTGAAGACATATGCCGCGAGGCCATATTCCGTGTCGTTGGCGAGCGCGAGGCCGTCTTCGAGATCGGTGAAGGTCGCGATCGGCGCGATCGGGCAGAACGGCTCGTGTGTCAAGATGTCCATGGTGCGGTTCACGTCGGTCAGCACCGTCGGCAAAAAGAAAAACCCGCGGTCACGACCCGGCGGGCGAGTTCCCCCGCACGCAACGCGCGCGCCCTTGCCCACCGCGTCGGCCAACAGCGCCTCGGTGGCGTCGAGTCGTCGCCTGTTCGCAAGCGGCCCGACCTCCGTCGCGTCGTCCATGCCGTCGCCCACGCGCAGCGACTTGGTAATCTCCACGAACCGGCGCGTGAATGAATCCGCGACGCGCTCTTGCACGAAGAACCGGCTCGCGCAGATGCACACCTGCCCGTTGTTGCGAAACTTCGCGCGCGCGGCCACGGTCGCCGCGTGCTCGATGTCCGCGTCGTCGAAGACGAGGACCGGCGAATGCCCGCCGAGTTCCATCGTGACGGGCTTGATGCCTTCCGCCGCGAGACGCAGCAGCTCGCGCCCCACGGGCACCGAGCCGGTGAGGCTGACCTTGCGAATGATGGGCGAACGGATGAGGTGCGTGCTGATCGCGGCGGGATCGCCCGTGACGACGTTGACGACGCCCGGCGGAATTCCCGCGTCTTCGCACGCCTTGGCGAGCGCGAATGCGGTGAACGGCGATTCCTCCGCGGGCTTCAGGATCACGGAGCATCCGGCTGCGAGCGCGGGCGCGATTTTTCGCGACGGCAGCAGCGCGGGAAAATTCCACGGCGTGAACGCGGCGACGGGACCGATGGGCTGGCGGATCACCATCAGCCGATGCGCCCGCGAATGGCCATCGATGACTCGCCCGTAGATGCGCCGCGCCTCGTCGGCGAACCAGTCGAACTGGTCGGCGGCGGCGTGAACCTCCGCGCGGGCCTCAGCTAGCGGCTTGCCCTGCTCCGTGGTCAACGTGCGGGCGATGTCCTCCGTTCGCTCGCGGATCAGCGCCGCCGCGTGGCGGATTTTTGCGCTGCGCGTCCAGGCGTCCACATCGCGCCACGATTTCCACGCGTCGTTGGCCGCCGCAAGTGCGCGATCCAGATCGTCCGCCGTCGCGACGGGCACGCTGCCGACCACGTCTTCCGTCGCGGGGTTGAGCACATTCATCCGCGCGCCGCTAGAGGCCGCGGTCCAGCATCCATCGATAAACATTTCCGTGGGCGCATTCATGGCCGCCCTCCCCTCGTGCGAAATCAGAGTCCCAACTCGTGACGCAACCGCTGCGTGTCTTCAACCCAATTGCCGACGTTCCAGCGCCCGAACGCGCCGAGCCCGCCCAGTTCGTTCGCGCCGCAATAGACGGGCACGTGAACGAGCGAGACGCCATCGAATGCGAAAGCCTCGTCCAGCGCGCGGCGCAGTTCGTCGGGAGTTTTCCCGCCGAAGATCGCCCGCACGCCGCCGATCGCAGCGCCCCACGCCACGTAGTCCACCGCCACGCGGTCATTCGTCGCGTGGTCATGGCCGTACTGCGCCCATTGCAGGCCCGAGATCGCCGCCATGCGACGGTTGTCGAGCACCACCACGCACCCCCGCGCGCCGTGTTGCACGCCATCGCTAAGCGCCTGCGGGTTCATGGTGAACGACCCGTCGCCCGTGAGCACGATGGAATACGGAACCTTTTTCGACAGTGCGGTCGCAAGCAGCGCCGACGTCGCGAAACCCATGTAGCTCGCACCCGTTTCCGTGAAAGTTCGACCCGGGCGGTCATCCTCGACGAGCTGAAACCCATTCGCCTGCACGTCGCCCGCGTCGAAAAACGTGATCGCTCCGCGCTCTCGCGCGAGATCGGTGATGAGCTTGATCGCGGCGGGCTGCGTCAGAACGGGCTCATTCCAGACACCGTCGTGCAGCGTGGGCGCATCGTAGCGGGCGCGTTTGAACGCCTCCCACTCCGCCCGCCTCGCTGCGCACGCATCGAGCCACGCGGCGCGTTCCTGCGTTCGTGGAATTGGGTCCGCTTCGAGCAGATCGCAGAGCCGATCGAGCGTCGGACCCGCGTCGCCCACCAGCGCCGTGGTGCGGCTGTAGTGCATCGCCGCGCGCGCGTCGGTGTTGATGTTGATGACGTGCCGCGCGTTCAGGTAGCCAGTTCGCGAACAGTCCGACTGGCACACTGCGCGCGATCCCAGCACGACCACGAGATCCGCCTGCTCCATCGCAAAGTTGCCGCTGATGCTGCCCTTCGACCCGCCGACCTGCATGTTGCGCGGATGTGCAAAGGCAATCGCGCCCGTGCTGCGCGGAGACAGTGCCGCCACGGCGTGCGTGAGATCCAGAAAGCGTGCGATCGAATCACCGGCGAAACGCGCTCCCGCACCGATCTTCAGCGTCACGCGGCTTGCGGTGCGAAGGACCGATACCGCTTCGCCGTACGCGACCTCGTCCTGCGACGCACCGAGCTTGGGCGGCGCGCCGCACGGCAACTCGTCGAGGTGAAAGCCGCGCAGTTCCGCGGGCTGCGTGTTGAGGGGCATCAGCAGGTAGAACGGCCCGGGAGAATGCGGATCATCCACCCGCGCTAGACCGCGACGCAGCGCGGTCGCCAGCGCCCAGGGCGTGTGAAGAGAGTATGCGTCACCCATGGTTGCGCATAGCCGCGTGAAAAGCCCCTGCTCCTCGCGCGGGATCTGCTGCATGTTCGGGCCTTCGTCTTGCGTGGTTTCGTCGCCGAAGAGGTACCACACGCCGAGACCGTCGCTCGCCGGCGCGATCGACGCCGCGAGCGCCTGAAGCGCGCCCGGGCCGATCGACGTCACGACTGCCGCTTTTTCCCCCGTTACCCAGCGTAGCGCCGCCGCCGCATGCGATGCCTCGACCTCGCTGCGCACGCCGAAGGTCCGCAGCAGCCCGGCGGACTCGTAGATCCGCAGAACCTCGCCCAATTCGGTCGAACCGTGGCCGAGAACGGTGACATAACGGGAGACGTTCTGACGTAGGAGTCCGAGAACGATGAGCTCGGCGAGCGTCGCGTCGATTCTGACCGGAATCGCGCCCGATGAGATCGCGGCGTCCAGACCGCCGGCCCGAGAGATGGCAAATGCACGCTCAATGCGCGCGCGGGCGATCGACTCCCCACTCATGCACGGCCCCCGATGAATCCAGAGCAAACCCGACCGCGAAGGCGCGGCGGGGTCACGTCATGATAGGAGGAAGCGCGACGGGCCGTAAAGCGAAATGGAACGCGGGCGAAGCTACGCGTGGGTCTCGACGAAACGTTCGATGCGACTCGTCTCATCGTCGCCGAGATGCTGGAACTCCACGCCGACCAACAAGCCGTCGTCGTGGCCCGCGAGGTGGGCGATGCGTCCGTGCATGACCGTCCCGGACAGCGGACCGTCCGAGAGGCCAAGTGTGACCGTGTGTTCGCCCATGGGGATCGAGAGTGTCTGACCGACCACCCGAATCCGCGCGCCGCCGCGCGACACGTCGGAGATATGTGCTTCGTAAGGGCCGTATTCGTGTCCGTTCACCACGGAAACGCGCCCGTTCCACTGACAGTTCACGCGGCGATGCCTCCGGCGCATCGGCGTCGATTCCTCGAGCAAATCGTACGGAATGCCGTGGAAGCTCATGAAACGCAGAAGGTTGGCGAGCGGAATGCGCCGACCGCTGCCGTTGGGCAGACGGAAGCCTTCGATCTCGCCGTCGTCGAACCACTTGATGACGGTGTTGATGTTGATGCCCAGAAGCCTGGCCACCTCGCCCGTCGTGAACACCTTCTTGGTCATGCCGCGTCCCATCCATTCGAAGAAACAGAAGCAATTGGATTATTGCAAATTTCCAGACCCTTGGCAAGGGAAATTACCGGAAATTTTCCGACCTTTTACAAATAGGACTCCGGTTCGAGCGGGAAGAACCGGATTTCGGGCTTCCCATCAGCAGCTTCTATCGCCCAAGCGTCGATGCGATGGGGGGTCCCCTTCGCCGAATCGACGATCCAATATCGAAGAATTACACGGACTTCCGCCGGAATTCGAACGGAAATGACCGACCGGTCGTCCGTCTGGGGAAGCGCCGTCAGGCCGGTGTCGAATGCCGCCTGACCGCGCTTCTGAGCGCCGAGGTGAATCAAATTGACGCGTTCGAAGCCCACCTCGTCCTTGCCGTAGCTCACGAAGGCGTTGAGTTCGATCGGCAACTCCGCCAGCGCGTGGAACTCGGGCTTGCCGGGCAGCACGGTCATCGTCAGGGGTTCGGGTTGCCACGAGACGGGAACGGTCTTGTGGTAAACGTCCAGCACACTCTCCTCGTCGATGTAATCGAGGAAAAACTCGGTCCCCTCTTCGGCAACGCGCACGGCGTTCGCCGGATCGGTTGCGAGTCGTTCCAGATCGACGGCCAACGAGCGGAATCGCCCGGAAAACGGCATCTCGGGAATCGGCCTGGCGAGGACATCGGCGAACTCCGAACGGACCCACGAATGCTCCGCGACGCGCGGCGAGGCGCCTTTGCCCAGCAGGGTTTGCGCGACAATCGCGGACTCCACCCGTTTCCGGCCCCAGCGCAGTTTGTCGAAAAGCGGCGCGTATCGCGGCCAAGGCCGGAACCGCGAAAATTCGCCGCGATAGAACTCCGAGTAAGCGACCGCGTCGCTTTGATAGACGGGTTTTCGCTCGCGCGAAGATTCGTCCGAAGCCGCATCCCATCGCGCGACAAAAAATCCCCACGCGAAAACCACAATCGCGCAGCCGAATGCAACCCCCCACCGGCGACGAAGGTGGTCGCGTTCCATCACGCTCGCGATCCCGGCGGCGATCCAGACGACCAGCGCGGGGAACGCCGAAACCAGAATGCGCAGCTTGTCCGCCTCGATCCAGTCACGCTGCGTCGCGAGGACGAAAGAGATCGGAAGAAAAACGAGGATGGGAATGGTGAAATGAGCGTTGCATCGACGCTTCAAATCGACGCACCCGGCTAGCGCCAGTGCGAGCGCGGCGACGCCGAGAAAACGAAGAAGATGCATTCCGTACCACGCCGCATTCGGCAGCGGTACGAGCGGTGTCCTTGTGGGGTGCGCCAGCAAATCCCACGCCAGCTTCCACGCCGGGGTCGTTTCGCCCAACGTGTGCAGACCGTGCCACGTGAGATGCGGCAGGTTGAACGCGAAAGTCGCCGCCGCGACAACCGCGAATCCCGCGAACGCTTTCCACGAACGTTTCCGAACGACGAAGACGAGGGCGATCGGCAAGGCGCCCACGATCCACAAGAAGCGCAGCCCCGTTCCCGCGCACAGGCCGAACAGGAGTCCCAGGAATCCGACTCGTTCGTCCCGTGTCCATGCCGCATGCAAGAGAGCCGCGCCGAGGGCGAAGGCGATCACGTTTCGGTCGAGCACCTCGATCCAGAGCATGTACGGGCTGAGCGCGACGAACGCGGCCGCCACCAACGCGGCGAAAGATTTTTCGGTCCACGCACTCGCGAGCAGGTATGAGAACCAGAAAACGAGGACCTGGAACACGACGTACATGATGTGAAACGTATGGCGACCGAGGATCGGAAAGAACGCCGAGGTAAAGACGACATTCCCGGGCGTGCTGATGATGTCGTACGCCTCGCGCAGCGAGGTGCGCAGCCCGCCGGGATGCAAGGCGCCGACGAGCTTGAACGTCTGCATGTAAAAGCACTCGGCCTCGCCGCGCTGAAGATACGACGCGAGAGCGAGAACGAATTCCGCGTCGTTGTAGTGGCGCCACGCGACCGCGGCGACGAGCACACCGATCGCCAGCGCGACGCCATTCCAACGTGTCATCGGGCCAGTACGGCAGAACTCACACCGGCGACGCCACGCGAGAAGACCGAAGAACGCCGCCGCGAGGACGGTCGCAACCACAATCGAGGTATTCGTGATGAACGCCGGCGCGAGGAATGCATGCGCGACGACAAACAGCGGAACAAGGCCGATGCCGAAGAGCAACGAATACGCAATCCGCTCGACGAGAGTCGCTTTCGGCGCGAAGGAGATCGCGGCGAGATACCCGATCGCGAGCCAGACGAACGGAACGACGAACAAGGGCGCTCCGGGACAGTCAGTGTTCAGTTCGAACGCTTTTGGCCCCGATGGACCTTTGGGTCAACACCGGTGGGCGATGAGGTCATCACGAACCGGAGTTCACCTCCGTGCCGGATTTCCTCGTGGCGCACCCAGGTGCGTGCGAGCGGCGCGCCATTCCATTCAACACGCGAGACGAAGGGACGATTCGGAGCCTGATTCTCGGCCACAATGACCAGGTCCCCATCCGGCAGATGCAAAACAGCCCGCGGGAACAGCGGGGTGCCGAGTTCATAATTCCCCGAGCACGGATCGAGCGGATAAAGACCGATCGCGGACCAAACGTACCAGGTCGACAGCGTGCCCGCGTCGTCGTTGCCGTCGAGACCGTCCGGGGTGTCGTCGTACTTGTTCTCCATGATCCAGCGAACCCACGTCTGCGTCAGATCCGGACGTCCGAATCGATTGAATAGATACGCCGCGTGAATGTCGGGTTCGTTACCGTGCCAATACGCGCGATCCGGGAGCATCGTGTCGCGCGCGCCGACGCCGGATTCGAAGAAGCGGTTGAGTTTTTCCGCCGCCGATTCCCGCCCACCGAGCAGGTCCGCTAGCCCCTCCGGGTCATGGGGGACGTACCACCTCCAGTGTTCGGCGCTTCCTTCCACGTAGTCGCGGTCGAACACCCACCGACGCCGAAACGGCCGCGTGAACGATCCGTCCGAGCGTCGCGCACGAAAGTAACCGGTTCGATCGTCCCAGACATGCCGGTAGTTTTCCGAACGATTGCGAAACACGTTCGCGAGTTCGCGTGCTCCGAGCGATTTGGCCAACGCGGCGACGCAGGCATCGTCGAACGCATATTCCAAGGTCTTTGAGACCGCTTTTGGGGTACGATCCGCGGCGCAGTATCCGTGCGTCACATAGTGATCGGCGTCGTCGCGATCCGGCCGGGCGTCGTTGGTCATCAAGTGCAACGCAAATCGCAGATCTTCGTCTCGCATGCCCTTCACCGCCGCTTCGGCCACGACCGCGTCGGCGTGGGTCCCGATCATGCACGCACCGTCACCGCGTCCCATCGGCCAGACCGGAAACCGGCCGGTTGCCCGCGCCATGGCGACGAGCGACTTCACCAGATCGCGGTTCAGATCGGGATCGATCAGGTTGTAGAGGGGGTGAACGGTGCGAAACGTGTCCCACAGCGAAAGATCGGAGTGGTATGTGAAGTCGTTCGCACGGCGGGTCTGCCCATCGAATGCACGGTAATCGCGCCCACTCTCCGTCATCAAGGTCGGCATGCGAAATGCGTTGTACAGCGCGGTGTGAAAGATCCGGCGCTGCCGCGCCGTTCCGCCGCTGATTTCGATGAGATCGATTTTCTTCGACCAGTGCTCGCGCGCACGCGCGACGGTACGATCGAAGTCGAACCCCGGCAGGTCTTCGTCGATGTGGGCGCGCGCGTGCGCGACGTCGATGTACGAGATTCCGACGGCGACCAAAATGTCGCGGGCCGCGAACTGGGCGTACGCGCCGGACAACGCGCCCGACGCCTCCGTGTCGCCCTCCCGCACCCGGCCATCGGCAAAAGTGTCACAGTCCGCGAGCGGCTCGGAAAAACGCAGGGCGAAATATGTCGGCAGCCCGCCGTAAGCGCCGCTGAATCCTCCAGCGAGATCGATGACGCCGCGAATCTCGCGCGCCTCGCGATCGACTTCCACCTTCGCGCCGCGCACGTGGCCGGGAACGATGGCCGCGCCCGCATCGACGATCACGGTCGGCGGTTCGGAAGTGCGTGGATACGTGAATCGATACAGCGCCGCCCGATCGCCGGGTGCGATCTCCACATCGATCCCGCTCGGTTCGAGCACGACGCCGTAGTATCCAACACGCACGCGTTCGCGGTCGTGGAAGAAGCGCTGGCGATACCCCGCCTCTCCTGTTTTCGACCGATCGAATCCGTGCGTCGGCATGATCCGAACGACGCCCTGATCGTTGAGCCCCACGCCCACAAGACGGGTTTGCGAGAATCCGCGGATGTGCGTGTCTTCGTGCCAATATCCCGCGAAGTGCTGCCACGGCCATGCCACATGATCGAACGACGTGTCGGGACCGGGGCGAATCATCCCCTTCGGCGTTTGCGGCGCGGGCGTCATGCTTCCGGCGCCGAATCCCCAACCCCCGGAGCCGATCAACGGATCGACCCAGCCGAGTCTCGGATTACCCGCCGTCGCTCCCGAAATCGAGGCGGACCTCGATTCCCCCGCGCCGCGATCGAATGCCATGCCCGTGCGCGCGAAAAACTGCGTCGCGATTGCGGCAAGAAATAGAAAAACGAGACGCTTCACGCGACCGTCCTCAGCTCGCCGTGATCCCATGAACCTCGAACGTCACCTCGAAAGCAGCCGATTCCCCCGGCGCGAGCGTCTTGATCGGATACGCCCCGGGCATGCGTTCCACCAGATTGTACCCGTCATTCGCGTTGGCGGCCGGCTCGACCGCGACGAACGATCTTCCCACGGGCGAGTACACGACGAGATGGTCGAACCAACCCGCCGGGGCGGTATGGATGCGCAGCGAAATCCCCGTCTTCGGCCAGTTCAGGATCGCGCGACCGTCCCATCCACCGAAACAGTGATCGAGACCGAACGGCGTGAACCGCGACCGCCGAAAATCCAGTCCGCGCGCCCTCGCGTCCGCGATGGCGACGGGCAGCGGCGTACCCGGCTCCATGTCATAGATGTGCGGCGCGTGAAAACGGAGCTGAAGGTCATCGCCGATTCCGGCGGGATCGCGCGAAAAGTACGGATGAAATCCGCCGCCGATGGGCATGGCGCGATCTCCCACGTTAAGGATCCGTCCGAATCCGCGGACCGCGCCGCGCGTGGCGAGCCAGGTGATCGAAATCGTCATCGGAAAGGGATAGTTGAAGTCGGAGAAATCACGAGAGTCGAATACGAATGAGCAAGCGGCCGGACGCAGCGACTCGGGCTCAACCGGAACGATTCTCCACGGGCGTTCGCGAACGTCGCCGTGAAGCGCATGACGCTCGGCGTCACGCAGTTGGTAGGCAACCCCTTCGAACGAAAAACGCCCGTCGCGGATGCGATTCGAATAGGGAAACATCGAATAGCTCGCGGCCGAGGTCGATCGCGTCAGATCCGGCGGGCTCGGGCGCGTGAGGGAAATCCACGCCCCGTGACGCAAGACCGCGAGGCTTCGCCAGCTCGCACCCAAATCGGGTTCGATGTCCAGGCGGATCGTATCGTCACCGATGGAGATCATGGGCCGCCCTCTCGGCTGTCAGGGAGTGTCGTCTGACGAATTCGACGCGAAATCCGGGATCGCCGTCAACAACGAAAAATCCCCGGAAATCCGTCGATTTCCGGGGACCGAGATGAGCGGGAAACGGGATTTGAACCCGCGACCCTCGCCTTGGCAAGGCGATGCTCTACCACTGAGCTATTCCCGCGCGCCGCGAAGCCTACGCGATATAGCCAATGAGCCCCGATTCGTCAAGCGCACTTATCGGGCCGACACCGTCTTCGGACATCAGTCGGTTCCGCCCTTCGCAGCGGGAGAAATCAGGGCTCGCGAATAGCCGATCAGATACGCCGCGAACGCCGCCGACCACAACGCACCGGACCATCCCAGGAGATCGATGTAGTGCGCCGGAGTTACCATCGGTCCGGCGACGCGAATGACGGCCGCGACCGTGATGGCGGCATAGGCAAACAGCATCGCCGGAGACGACTTCACCGGGCGACCTGTGTGCGCGAGCCCGACCCATCCCATCATGCCGAGCGTGAGCGTCCCCAGTGCGCCGACGGTCAGGGCGTGCGTGGCCGATGAGGGCGTCCCTCCCCCGACGAGCGCGAACCATCCGCGCAGAAAAAATCCGATCGGCAACCAGAGATAGGCGATATGAAGGACGAGCAGCATCGGACTGGGCGCCGCGCGCCACGGCTTCCAAAAGTAGAGACGAAGCAGATTCGCGGCGGCGGCGACAAACGCCATCGCACCCACCCACTTTTCCGCGCGCGCGAGCGAAAGAACCGGCATCGCGCCGACCGCCAGAATCGCCGCCCAATCGAGCGCGGGAAACGACCGGATGCCTTCGGCTTTCAGGTGAAAGCGCGTGAAATTGGGAATGATGCGACCCGCGATGATGACGATGAGCAGGAGCGTGATCGCCACGCCGAGCGTGGAAATCCGACCCGGTCCGCCCTCGACGCCCCGTGCCGCGAGGCCGTGCGCCACAGCGGAAAGCACGCCCATCACTGTCAGCCATGCGGCAAAACCGAGGTCGCCCAGGCGCCGCGCGGCGTGGAGCGGACGCGCGATGACGATCGCGACCGCGACCGGGAAGGCCAGGTCGAAAATCGCCGGCATCCACCACGGGAGAACGGCGGAAAAGGCGCCCGTGAGCCGTCCCGCGATCCACAGCGCGAAAATCGCCGCAAGCCTGCCGCCACGTGCGGTTTCGCGTCCGCCGGACCAGTGACGAACCGCCGTCAGAAGAAAGCCCGCCACGACGGCCAACGTGTAGCCGAACACCATTTCGTGACTGTGCCAATCCGACCCAGAAAAACGGGAATTCGGAAACGGAGCGCCGTGCAACTTGCCGATCCAACTGAGCACGCCGACGCATGCGAGAATCGCCGCTCCAAAAAAGAACGGTCGAAACCCAGTCCGCCAGATCGGCGTGGGCAGTCCGGCAGACGCATTCGTTCGCTGAAATTCGATCGACAATGGGTGACGACTCCGTTCAGGGTGTGAAGCCGCGCCGGCGAAGTCATCCGCCCGCGCGCCGACGCGCATCTTTCACGATTGCCGGAGAAACTGTTTGATCGAGGTCAACAGACGGGGAAAAAACCGAATCGCGCTTCGAGCGCCGGGCCGAACGCGCCCGGGATGCTCAGACGAGAAGTACGGGGTTGGGTCCATGCGCGACGAACGCGCGGGCCTGCAGCGCCTGAAGCGTGGCGATGACCGGATACTTCGCTGTCGCGGAATCCTGTCGAACGCCCTTGTCCTCGAAGAGTTTTTCGAGCAGGGACATCGCGCGCCGCAAAGGTTCTTCGAAACCCGCGCCGTCGATCGAAGACCACAGACGGGCCGCCTGCGCCGTTAGACCGGCGTGCGAAGGCGCGCCTTCGTCCCCGGTCGCCGCCAGTCCGCCGTCCGCATTGCGACGCTGGGTGAGCGCGTGCCCGGCGTTGAGGAGTTGCCAGTACTTCGTGTCGGCATGCTGGAGGAGTCCTTCGACCGCGAACACGATGTCGAGCGTCGAAACGCTTTTGCCCGCCGGATCTCCACCCAGCAACGCCGCGAATGAAGCGCCGGACGCGATACCGAGAATCGCCGAGGCCTCGGGTTCGGGCAGATAGGGGTAGATCTTCAGAAGATCGGGCGCGACGCGATTATTCCAGGTCTCCGGAACCGCGTTTCCATGCGTCGCCGCGACCCCCGCCGCCATGGCGCGCGCTCGATCGGCCGCTTCGAAGTAAGCCGGCCAGTCAGCCTCGTCCGGCGCGGCCTGTTAAAAACGCCAAAGCGACTGAAGCGCGAGCAGCGTGTCGAACAGGTAGATCGCACCCTCCGTGCCGAGGCCGCCACGCAGGGAGATCAGGCGCTGCAGGGATTTGGCGAGCCGGCGCGCCGGGCCCAGAGCGCCCGCGTCGTCGTAAACGCGATAGAAATACACGCACGTCGAAATCATGTACGCGGACGACAGACCGTCCGGCCGCGCGGACTTGTGAATCTCGGAGCGCAGCAGGCCCGACGAGGTGTCGAACGCCGCGTTGGTCAATCGGTCCAGAAACTTGGCGACGACTTTCTTGGTATCCGGTATCATGCATGCGCCCATCGTATCGACGCGACCGGAGTGCCGGGCAAAACACCCGTCTGGGCCGGTCAGCGTGAGTTTTCGAACCGAATTCCCGGAAACGAGTCCAGAAAACCGCCTTGCGCGGCGAAATGACCGCACTCCGCCGTGTTCTCGATATAAAGGTCTTGGAAACCGGAAGTCAAGGAACGGTGAGAATTCCGAGGCGATCGACGGACGCTCACCCGACAAAAGGGACCGGCGTTTTGGCGGTCCGCCGGTCCCTTGTCCTGTCTTCGCGACTATTCGAGGACCTGAATATTCTTCTTCGCGCACATCTCCTTGAGGACCTTCGGCCACACCGTCACGCTCACCTCGCCCAGGTGCGCCTTGCGCAGGAGCAGCATGAGCGTGCGCGCCTGGCCGATTCCGCCGCCGATCGAGAGCGGCAACGTGCCGTTCACGATTCCCTCGTGATAGGGGTAATTCAGGAAGTGGAGCTGGTTCGTACGTTCGAGCTGCTCGCGCAGGGTTTGCGCGTTGACGCGGACGCCCATCGACGACAGCTCGTGACGCCGTTTCGTGACGGGGTTCCACACGAGGATGTCGCCGTTCAAACCGTGCATCGGGTGGCCGGCGGCGGATACCGTCGGCGTGACCCAGTCGTCGTAATCCGCCGCGCGCATCTCGTGCGGATACCCATCGGCGAGCGTCCAGCCGATCCCGATGATGAACACCGCCGGGAATTCCTGCAGAATCGCAGTCTCGCGCTGCTTTCGCGGCAGATCGGGGAATCGTTCCAGGATCTCCTCGGCGTGCAGGAAAACGAGTTCCTCCGGCAGTTCCGGATACTTGCTCTCACGCAGCTTCGGGAACTGCTCGAGCACGTGGACCTCGGCGCCCTTCAGGACCTTCCAGATCTTCTTCACGACGTCTTTCAACAGATCGAGGTTGCGGTCGGCCTCGATGATGACCCGCTCCCAGTCCCACTGATCCACGTAGCTGCTGTGGTCGTGATCGAGGAAATAGTCCTTGCGCACGGCGCGCATGTCGGTGCAGATGCCCTCACCGCGACCGAGGCCGAACTGTTTGAGCGCCACGCGCTTCCACTTCGTCGCGGCCTGCACGACCTGCGCGTTGATGGGGTTCTTGCCGTTGTCGTTGTTGATGCGAAACGTCACGGGCCCGCGCGATCCGTCGCGGTCCAGATAGTCGTTGACGCCGCTTTCCTCATCGACGATCAGCGGTACCGTGACCATCATGAGGCCCAGCTCTCGGCAAAGATTTTCCTCGATGTAGTTTTTCGCGACGAAAATCGCGCCCTGCGTCTCGCGGGGCGAGAGCGGCGTCGAATAGTCGTCCGGCAGCACGTTCCACAGGTCCTCGTAGTTGCCGATTCCCGGTCCGGCCAAGTCCGCGCGTTTGTCGAGCATGTGGTCCTCCGAAAAAAAGATCGCCAGATTGGAGACTCGTGGCGTGATGGACGTGCGTTATCAAACGATCAGCGGCGAAGGGGGGGCGCCGCGCGGATCGGAATCTAGCACGTTAAAACCGGGCGTCAACATAAATCGACATGAAGCTCGATTGGGTTTGACGCAGACCGTCAGAGCGCCCGCAACCGGGGGAAGAGCCGGTCGGCAATCGCGCCCAGCGCAACCCCCCACAGAGCGCACAGTCCAAGCGCCGGCAATAAAAACACCTTGGGGACGATCCATCCCGGTGTGAGTGTTGCGACGACGAAACCCGCCCACAGGAATGAAGCGGTCGCGAATGTAACCAGCAACCACGAGCCCTTGCGGATCGCGCGATACCCTCCGACTGCCGTCAACGCGACGCAGACCGCGACGACACCGAGTTGAAAGCCGGACGGCAACGGCAGTCCGCCGAGCTGATTGAGCGGCCACGGGTGAATCGCGACGCCGACGAACGGCATGGTGGCGACGTACGCAAGCGAGTCGGAACGCAACGTGCCGAGTTCGCCGCCGAGCGCCCGCAGGTGGCCCGTGGTCATCTCACGCAACGCGAAGGCCGGATCGGTCCACAACAGCGGATGAAACGCGGCGAACACAACGGCGGCGACGGCGGACGCGATCGTGATATCGCGCCATCGCCGCCCGGCTGACGAATCCCCATCGAGAATCCGCGTCAGGGCGAACACGACGAGCAGCGGGATCGCGTAGAGCTTGCACCCGATCGCAAGACCAATGAACGCGCCCGCGATAGCCGACGCGAGACGCGTGTCTCCACCGCGCATCGCGGCCCTCGAAACGCGGTGCGTGAAGAGGAGCGCCGCCGCCGCGAGTGGGATCATCGGAGTCTCAGGAAGAATCGACACCTGCACCGAGCGAAAGACGGGATTGGCGAGCGACGCCGCCGCGCCCAGCCACGCCGCGGTCTTCGACCCCGCCGTCTCACGCGCGAGCATGAACATCAACGCGACGCCGAGCGCAGACCAGAGCCCGTATACCACCCGCAGAAAAACGATGCGTTTGTTCTCGGCGTCGAAGCCGATCGCGCGCGCGGCGAGATCGTGCGCGCCCAGAATCATCGGGCCGATCCGCGGGCTGGGGCTCCCGTAGAAAGAGTCGTTCTCGCGCCAGTAGGGGTGGCCGAATTCCCCTCGCGCGAAGTGCGTGAGGGCGCGGATGCCGGCGTTCGCGAATCCCTCGTCGCCCTCGACGTGATCGGGGCGGAACGGAACCGACGCGAGGATGACGACGGCCGCGAGCACGAACACCGCGCCCGCCGCGCGTCGACTCTCGCTTCGTTCCTGAGGTAGCTTCCCGTTCGTCGCGCCCACGTTCCCGCCGATGCCGTCGGGCTCATCTTCCGCGATGTCCGCGCGCGCGTCGAGACGCCCCGGTGGGCGCGAGCGCCCCCATTGGCCGAAGAGGCGCGATCTGATAAACGCCATGAATCTACCGAGAGCTTTGCGTCCAAGGAGCTTCGCCCATGCTTCGAACGTCCGTACGCCGGATCGCCGTCTTCGTCCTTTGCGCGCTGATCGTGACGACGGCCGCCCACGCGGAGGAAAGAAAGGACATCGCCGTGAAGGACACCTGGAATCTCGCCGATCTGTACCCCACCCTCGACGAATTCAAGAAGGCCAAGGCCGATTTCGCCGGGAGGATGGACGCGGTCTCGGGCTCCGCGGGAAAGCTGGGCGAATCGGCCGCCGCGCTGAAACGCGCGCTCGACACCTACTACGCACTCGAAGGCGATCTGCGACGGCTCGAAAGCTACGCGGGCCGCCTGTCGGACCAGGACACGCGCGACGCCGCCGCCAAGGCGCTGGACAATGAGGTCAGCCAAATGCGGGTGAAGTTCGGCGCGGCCGCGTCGTACATCGATCCCGAAATCCTCGCCGTCGGGGAGGCGCGCGTGAACGAATTCCTCGCCGCCGAGCCGGGGCTGCGCGTTTACGAGCGCCCGATCCGCGAGACCTTCCGACGGCAGAAGCACATCCTTTCGGGCGATCAGGAAAAAATTCTCGCCGCCGCCGGGGACGTCGCTTACACGGGCATGTCGGCCTTCGGGCTGCTCGCCACCGCGGATCTGCCCCGCGTCGAGGTGACGCTTTCCGACGGCACGGTCCTCAAACTGAACGACTCGAGCTTCGTGAAGCATCGCCGCACGCCCGTGAAAGCCGATCGCGACAAGTTGGCCGCCGAGTTCTTTGCCCAATACGCCGCCTTCGCGCGCACCTTCGGCGAACTACTCTACTCCCAGATGAAGAGCCACAAGTTTTTCGCCGACGCGCGGGGATACGCGAACACGCTCGACGCCGCCCTCGACCGCGACGAGGTCGATCCGGCGATCTACCACAACATCATCGAGGCCGCGCACAAAAATCTGCCGACCTTCCACCGTTACCTGAAGCTCAAGGCGCGCGCGATGAAGGTGGAGCGTCTGGACTATCAGGATCTCTACGTGCCCTTCACCAGCAGCACGAAGATCGACGTGCCGTACGCCGAAGCGCAGACGTTGATCGCCAAGGCGCTCGCGCCGATGGGCAAGGAATACGTCAAGACCGTGCAGCGCGCCTTCGCCGAGCGGTGGATCGACGTGTATCCCGCGGAGGGCAAACGCAGCGGCGCGTACGCCAGCGGCTGGGCCTACGGCGTGCACCCCTACATGCTGCTCAACTACAATGGCCAGTTCAACGACGCGCTCACGCTCGCGCACGAGCTGGGCCACGCGATGCACTCGTATTACTCCAACGAAGCGCAGCCGTTGCCGACCTCCGATTACTCGATCTTCGTCGCCGAGGTCGCATCCACGTTCAACGAGAATCTGCTGAACGACTACATGCTCAAGGCCGTGAGGAGCGACAACGAGCGTTTCTTCCTGCTCGGCGATTTTCTCGACGGCACCATCAAGGGTACGTTCTTCCGCCAGATCCAGTTCGCCGAATTCGAACTGCGCGCCCACGAAACGGTCGAGCGCGGCGAGTCGCTGACCGGCGAGGAGCTGAGCCAGCTGTATCTGGAGATCACGCGCCAGTACTACGGCCACGACGCGGGCGTGTGCAACGTGCCCGACGTGTTCCAATCCGAGTGGATCTACGTGCCGCACTTCTACTACAACTATTACGTCTTCCAGTACTCGACGAGCGTGGCCGCCGCGAGCGCGCTGGGCGACCGCGTGCTGCGCAAAGAGCCGGGGGCCCTCGACGCCTACTACGGATTGCTGCGCGCGGGTGGTTCGAAGGGTCCGGTGGACATCCTGCGCGACGCGGGCGTGGACATGACGAAGCTCGACGCGTATCAAGCGCTCATGGACCGCGCCAACCGATACATGGACGAAATGGAGAAGATCCTCGCCGCGAAGGGGATGTAATTTTTTAACTACCAAGAACGTTTAATCTTAAATGTAGTTCATATGTACCTTTTTAATTATAATTTTTCATTAACTTCTTTTCACTCTTCACTTCATCACGGAATACACATATAAACGATACTCCTCTCCTCAGAAGTCATCGTTTCGCTGAATGTCTCAACGAATTTTGTCAATTTTTTACTATACATTCCAAATGCCGTGTTGTAGAAATTTCTTAGAACAAATTCAATAAAAATACTCGGAGTCAACGGAGAAGTCACGGGGATTCTGCAATTTTTATATTGCCCCAACGTCAAGTGAGACGCTGAATGTGTCATCCCATTATCTGCATTGTCACTATTATAATCAAACCTAAACGGAAAAGGAATTATATTTTTCATCACGATATCTGCATATATCTCATCCTCTAAATACACGTTCGGTTTGTTTTGAAACTCTTCCAAATAGGGCGAAGGGAAAAACCCCAACCGGTGTGCGGCAATGACGTCTTTATCAAATCTGTACATAAGTTGCAATAACGCGCCATCAATCATTTTAATATTGTATGTTTTACTCGACAACATTTCATCATATTGAGTTTTATACGGAATATTTCGCAACAATGAGCTTATGCCTGAACTGCCAGAAATGCCTATCTCGATCTTCCCCCTCCCAATTTTCGTCATAGAGGGAAACTGCTGGTCATTACATAGACTAAAGCCGATTAGTTCGGAAGTGAGAATTTCAACCTGTTTTTGAATGCGGCGCGGTGTAATTGTCATTTTTTCTTGGCTCGTTTTGCTTCTAACAAATTACGAAGTTTCTCAACTTGCTCAGACCCTAAATCCTCAACATATAAACGTCCCGCACTCAAATCTTCAATTAATGTCGCTAGTTCCTTTTTTCCTTTTTTCACTTTTTGTATTTCTGTTTCGGTCATGTCTCGGTTAACTATGTTAATTTTTTTCCTTTCATCCTCTGTTGGATACCTGAATGACAGTTTATATAGATTCTTTTTGACTCGTTTATACTCACGCTCAAGGTTCGACATTCCCACACCGACTCCACACACACGCACCCACGCTTTAGTTCTTGTTATAGCAGTAAATATACGATTTCTCACCGCTGCCAGATTTCCAAATGAATTGAAGCAGTCGTGAGCGTTAATAATGTATACCATACCGGCCTCGTTTCCTTTAGCTCTAAATATGCCGGTAAATGCTATTGATTTCTTGTCTGTATCAAAAAAAACATCTGGTGTAGTGTCTACGCCCGCCAAATGTGTATTTACTCCTCTTTCAAATAGCAATTTTCTAAGTGGGCCAACAGCGTCCCGAGTGGTCAGTGGCTCCGGATTGATCACAACAATGTCGTCAGGCCGTAGCTCATCTTCATTCAAATTTTTTTCTATCTCGTCCGCTATCCATTCTGCCTGCTCATCTGGTGTATTAAAGGTTTTAAACACAATCAGATCGTCAGTTTCAGAGTGGCTCTCCAGAAATTTCGGGCTGCTCTCCTCGGTGCGTACAAGCGTGACCTCAAGTCCATCAGCAAGCTCACCTCTCTCGACGCTGTATCCGACCTCCAACCAAAGCTCTGTGTGATCAAAGATCTGGACAAGACCGGTTCCGACCTCAATGTCTGCATCCCGATAAATTCCAAACCCTAGGGCGTGAGCTGTCACCAATAACGGCCTAGAGTTGCGATAGCACTTTTCCAATATAATGTCCTGATGAGGTATGCCAATTTTTTGCGTTTCAAATTTAACGCGAGGCGAGCCGTCCGAATTTTTACCAAATATTATTTCAGGAGGCGGCAGCGCTTGCGAAGCCAAATTCTGCAGTTCGTCATAAGCATAAACGAGTCGTCTTTTTGCGGTAGTAAGTTCATAACATATCTGTAAAAAGCTAGGTGGAAAATCTTGCGCTTCGTCGATTAAAATAGCGTCATATATCCCGACTGACTTTTTTATCTGCTGAAGAGCTCTTTCGCAAGCGCCATTAAATTCATTCCGACTTCCGAATTGACCTCTAGCGGAATTGAAATCATGGTATTCGATCCCGTGTAATTGCGAAAATACATAATACAAACCATTGCGATCACCACCGCCCGGGGCACCCCAGGCATGAATAACTTGAATGTTGTCCCAGTCTGGTTCTTCGTTCGTCTGCTCAATTGTAAATGTATTTATGAGTTGTCTGAACTGTCCTTTTAGCGATCTAGTATTAAAGGTGACTGCGATTTTCCAGTCCGGATGTTGAGCGTGAAGATAGGCAGCTTTCAACGCGAGCACAATTGTTTTCCCGGACCCCGCCAAACCTCGAATTCGCTGCACGCCCTCAACCGTTTCTATTACCGCTTGTCCTTGCAGATTATCCAAATTTGCAATCGAGTCTTCCAATTTTTTTAATTTGGCTCCTCTTGAGTCTTCTTTTTTGACTTCTCGTTTCTTTTTTCCTTTTCTGATACTCGAAATTGACTGTAACACCGCCAATAATGAACCGTAAATAGTTGAATTTTCCCAACTTAATTTGTCAATATAGCCTTTTAGTGTTTGCTCTGTGCACACAACATGATCATCATTGAGGTCTGTCTTAAATCCCGCGACAGCGGATCCAAAACTTACAACATTAATTGGTACTTGGAGATCTCGCCCTTTCATTAACGATTTATGCCCTTTTAGTTTGGCTTCAACTTTATTTGCGCAATCATCTTGAATTTCTATAAAATTACCTACGTTTCTCCCCTCTATAATATTAAATATTACCAGACCTTTTTCTGGAGAAATCCACAATGCGTCGATAGGGAAAGCCCCTTCCGAGGTTCCGATTATGGGATATCCGATATAGAGAAAGCCATTATAACCATGATGTTTTGCAAAGAAAAGCGTCAGACGACTGCTCGAAACAGGCTTATTTGTTGTCCCTAAAATAATATTAACCATTTAATTCCCCCTAAATTGAGTCGCGCCAAGCGAAATATTGTTTACAAATGAGGAGTAAATGTAGGCTACTTTTATAAGATCATCTATGCGGACTGGAGCCCGAGAAACCGGTCGCGCGGGAAATCGATCGCGCTCGAACGTCACCATCTCACATATCAAGAAGTCCTTCAAAGACACGCCAAAGCCCTTTCTAGCTGCAGTTCATCCAAATGCTGTGCATTCTCCAAATAAACACTGTCGTAACATCTAGCTAGTTCCCATTGAGCTTCCAGCGAGCCAGTGTCCAGTCGACTATAGGGTGATTTCGTCCCCTGTCAATGCCACCCCCGCCGTCAGATCGTCCAGATCGACGAGCGACCAGATCAGCGACGTGCCGTATTCGCTGAACGTGGGATCGCCCATGCCCTTCCACGTCGAGACGACGCGCGCGAATTGCAGCACATTGTGGTCCACCACCGTGCCGTTCACCTCGAAGTCGTCGTGGAGCGTCATCGTCGATTCGACCAGGTAGTTGCCGTAACCGTAGGCGGCGGTGCCCATCGGGTCGCTCCAGCGCCACGGCGTGTTGATGTCGGCTACATGCAGCTCGAGCTCCCCCACGAAGTGGCTCGAGTAAACGGGGTGGTCCTGCATCCACTGCTCCGAGTCGGAGTCGGTGAAGCTGTGCGCGAGCAGCAGGTTGAACGTGCCCGGAATCGGTTTGACCGAAAACTCGCCGAACTCGGTCTTGTCGATGACCGGCACGGCCTGCTCGATGTCGCCCTGAACCCAGCAGCCGTCGTCGGGACCCGTGTAATACTGAATCGACTGATACGCCGTGGGCGATTCGATATCCGCGAGATTGATGTAGGCCAAGTAGAGCGCACTCGATCGGTAGTTCGGATGCGAACCGACTACGCACGGACCCGCGTTCGGTTGCGCGTCGGCGAAGCTCACGGTGTTGGCGACGGGCCGGCCGCTGCCGTACACGACGAGCCCGCGTTCGTGCGCCTCGCTCCACGGCAGCGGGCACTCGTCGGGATCGACCGTGTTGTCGCGCTCGACCAGCATGGGCGCGGTCTGGATGAACTTTGGCCCGGCCCACGGCGAGATGTACCGCCAGTCGCCTGACACGACATCCATCGCCACGAGGTGCGACTGGTCGCAAGCGGTGTTGTTCACGTACTTGCCGTACCAGTAATAGATCGTCTCGTCGTCCACCTGCGCGACGCCGGTGGGAACGAAGAATCCCACCTCGTGATCCGTCGGCTCTCCGCCCGGGAAGATGTAGGCGCGCTCGGCGTCGTTGAAGAGCGTGGTCGGATCGCCGTCGCCGTCGAAAGCGACATACGGCGTCACCGACTGATACTCGGGTACCGCGCCGCTGTTGCCGGAGATCGTGTCGATCGCCGCGTCGCCGTCGGTGTCGAGCCCCCATGGCACTCCGAGCATCGGTCCGGATTCCACGTCCTTCGACTCGTCCACCGGGTGCGTGTCACCGAAGAAAAAGTAGGTGACATCGCCGACCAGCACGTTGTTCGCGAGATCCGTTCCCGCAATCACGGCATCCCAATGTTCGTCGGCATCGTAATCGAATCCACCGGGGAAAACTTCGGAGGTCAGTTCGTCGCCAGGGTCTTTCGCGGCTTTTCCGGCGAGATCCACTCCGTAGTACTGGCAAATGCCGACCTCCGCCTTGATGCCGTTCTCGTCGAAACACTCGGCGTCGTCCCACGAGGTTTCGTCGTCCCCGTCGTCATCGGCTGCATCGTCATCCGACGCGTCGTCGTCCGAAACATCGTCGTCGGAAGCGTCGTCATCGGTCGCGTCGTCGTCCGTGACGTCGTCATCGGACGCATCGTCGTCGTCCGCGTTCGTCGCGTCGTCTTCATCGCCCGCGCATCCCGTGAGGATCAGGCAAACCGCGAATCCCGCGTGCGTGAACAGACGAAAGCCCCGGCGCATGGCGAGCATGGACCCCTCCATGGATCGATGAATACTCCACTATTCGGCTGTCCGGGTCCGAACATTGAGGGAAATTCGAGAAGGAGTGGATCCACCGACGCAATACGAAGGTGCGTTACCCGCGCGGTCAGTCCAGATACACCTCGACGAACCACGCGCCCCAGTCGCGGCCGGCGGCATCCTGAGCGCTCTGGCTTTGGACGATGGGTTTGCCCGGTTCGAGCGCCTCGTCGAAGCAGAAGCCGTCGTCCACATAGGACTCGATGACCAGGCGCGCGCACAGGTGCAGGCGGCGGCGTTCGTCGCCCTCGTCGGTCGAGACCGTGCGCGGCACGAACACTCGATACGCCGTCATCGTGAGGTCGAGCGACGCGCGCACCGGCGGCGAATCACCGAAGGCGTCGCGGTCGACCGCGAGATCGTGGTTGCGATGAACCACCGTTTCGAAGTCGCGCACGACCATGCGCGGCAGACGGATCGGCTGCAATTGCGCGCGGCGCGCGACTTCGCCCGCGAGTACTGCCTCGCGCACGGCGGGATCGGCCAGATCGGGAGGCGCCTGGCCGGGCGCAAGCGGCGGCGTGTCGGGCGACGGCACGTTGTGCGCGATCGAGATGCGCAGACTCGACTCCGCGCTCTCGGCGGGCAGTGGAAATGCGGGCGGCGCTTCGGACTTCTGCAATTCGTCTCCCGCCGCGCTGCGCCGCGCGAGCAGCCGCCCGGTTTGCGCCTTGATCGCGTCGATCAGCGGGTCGTCCGCGTACGGCTTGATGGTGACGGGCACGAAACGCTCGGCTTCGCGGCGATACCAGTGCCACGCGCCATCGGCGTCGGCCGCGCCGAACGCCGCGCGCACGCCGCCCTCCGCGTACTCCGCGCGCACCGAACGGCCCTGAAATACCCAATGCGCGACACGCACGGCGTTCGCCTCGTCGGTGATGGCCGCGGCGAGGGTCTCGCCGTTCGCGCGAAACTCCCACAATCCGCCTCCGTCGGTGAGCGCTTCATCGAATAACGAGGGCAACGCGGGAGGCGGGACCGGCGCGGGCTTTTTCTTCGCGGCGACGGGAGACGCGACCGCGAACACCACGAGCGCGATGAGCGCCGACCAGCCGCAAATCCGCCAGCCGTGAATCCGCGCACGCGTCATTCGTCGCTCCGAAGTTTCGCCACAACCAGCCGGATGTCGCCCATGCGAATTGTGAAAGTGCGTTCGGCGACGTCCAATGCGCCGGAAACCGAACGGATCGCGCCGCCGAGGGCTCGCGAATAGTAGCGACCGATCCGGTCGGCCAGCAGATTCGGCGTGACGACTTTGCCGACTTTTTCATCGCGCAGCACGTCGAACCCCTCTTCGCGCAGCAACCGCGCGAGCACCGCGCCGGTGTAGAAGCGGTCGTGATCGGAAATGAACTGCCGCCAGCGCCGGCCCGCGATGCGCCGCGCGAGGGCGTCGTAGGCCGGGATCTCGATCAGCAGCGCGCCGCCGGGCGCAAGAACGCGGCGGCATACGGCAAGCGCCGCACGCGGGTCGGCGAGGTGCTCGAAGACATGAATGAAACTCACCACGTCGAACGCGCCGCGCGGGATGGCCGCGGACTCGAGCGTGCCGACCGTGACCGAAAAGCCGAACTCGGCCTCGGCGCGCGCGGCGGCCGACGCGACCGGTTCCACGCCGCGCACGTCGTAGCCGAGTTGCTTCGCGGCCCCCGCGAAGCGGCCGTCGTAGCAGCCCACGTCGAGCGAACGGCGGCCATGACCGGGCAGCGTCGCCTCGAATCGGCCGAGCCGGTCGCGCGCGTTGGCCAGATAAGCCCCGGGCGAGTCGGTGAACGCGGGCGGCAGCGCCTCGACCGGCGGCGGGCTGACCGAAAACACCATGGCGCACGCGGCGCACCGAGCCACGCGGCCCGAGCGCGTGCCGTCGTATTCGCGCGTCTTTTCCGCCGCGCCGCACAACGGGCACGGCATCGCGTGCTGCGCGGCGGTGAGGCCCGTGCGCGCCTCGCGATACGATTCGAGCGTCGCATCGGCAATCGCGCCCCAGCGGTAGTGACGAAGAACATGCTGGGCGCCGCGCTTCGCGAGTTCGCGCGCCGTTTCAGAATCGCGCAGAAAATCCGCGAGGGCGTCGCGAATCGCCGGGGGAGTCGCCGCCTCGGCGAATCGTGCAAGCACCCTGCCCTCGCCATCCGTCGCCACCTCGCGCGCGGCGGGGATATCCGTGGCGACGACTGGAACGCCGTAACTCATCGCCTCGAGCATCGCGACCGGCAGCCCCTCGTGTTCGCTCGGCAGAACGAACGCGCAGGCGTGCGTGTAGAGTTCGGCGAGTGCCTCCGTGTCCACGTAGCCCGTCATCACCACGCGCGGATCGTCCGCGGCGAGCCGCGCGACCTCATTCTCGAAAGGCTCGCCGTGCGACGCGCCGCCCACCAGCGCGAGACGCATCGGCGTGTCGATTTCGCGAAACGCGCGCAGCAGGTGGTGCGGACCCTTTTCCGGCGAGATTCGCCCGACGTAGAGCAGATATTCACCCGGCGCGAGTCCCCATCGCGCGAGCGTCTCGCCCGCCGGGCGCGGCATGGGATCGGACACGCCGTTGGGGATGAATGACGACCCGGAATGCGCATCCGCCATTTCGCGGCTCACGCAGATCAGCCGATGCGCGAACGTGCGCGCCGCCAACTCGCCCGCGTGCAGCGCAAGACGCGCGAACGCGCCCCACTTGCCGCGCAGGTAGTCGCGCGAGTGCATCGTGACGATGACGGTTCGCCCTGCGATGCGCGGAATCCACGCAAAAAGCGCGGGGCCGATGCCGTGGATGTGCACAATGTCGAAGCGACGCAGCGAAGCATCGACGCACGAGAGGAGCGTGTGGATCGTCGCGTCGAGATGCTTGGAGTGAACCGTGGGCAACAGGCGCAGCGCGATGCCGCGCACCGGAGTCGGTGACGGCGTGTAATGCGGGCGGACATACGCGGTGACCGATTCGCCACGCTCCGCGAGCCGCGCGGCGAGTTCCTCCACGTGGCGCTCGACGCCGCCGTGGATTCCGGGCAGCCCCTTGAGCCCGATCATCGCGATCTTCATGACATCAGCAGCTTGTGCCGCGCGACCCACGCCGCCACTCGCGGCAGATTCTGGCGCATGATCGGCGCGACCGTGCACGTCATCCAACAGTGCTCGGTGCAGTTCGCGACCTGGTCGAGCATTTTCGGGTTCGACGCCACGATGCGCTCGTAGCCCTCGTCGAGTTGCCCGACGGACCAGTCGAGCACGTGGCACGTGTACACCTTGCCCGTCGGGTCGAGATAGAAAAATCGCGACAGCGCCGTGCAGTCGATGCGCCGGCGCTTGCCGGTCACGTCGTCCACCACGCCCGCCGTGAAGTACGAGCGGAACCAGTTTTTCGGTTTCGCGCTGCGCATCTGCCGTCGCTGGAGTTCGCGGAACGCGTGCGCGGCCTTGTCGGGATCCGGCGTGTTGTCGCTTTGCTCGCCGAAGAAGATGGGCGACGAATGCACGACCGTGGACGTGAACTGCCAGCCGTTCGACATCGCCATGTCGTAGGCGGGGATCATCTCTTCCTCGTTACCCCTCATCAGCGTGTAGCCGATGCCCAGATCGCGCACGCCCATGCGGCGCATGGAATCCAGCGTCTCCATGCACTTCTTGTAGCCGCCGGGGATTCCGCGGATGCGGTCGTGCGTCTCCCCCAGCCCATCGATGGACACGCGCACGGCGAGATTGCGCGTCGCCTTCAGCATTCGCGGCGCCATGTCTTCAAGCCGCTTGGTGTGAAAGCCGTGCGTGGAAAGGATGATGCGCACGCCCGGGCAGCGCTCGGCGATGACGGCGACAATCTCGGGCAGGTCCTCGCGCAGCGTGGCCTCGCCGCCGGTCAGGTTGACCGTGCGAAGCGTGCGCGGGAGGTGGTAGTAGTAACTGGGCTCGACCTCGTACGTGCCGTCGTGCTGCCAGATGTCGCACATCTGACAGCGGGAATTGCACCGCAACGTCACGGCGATGATGGCTTCACGAACGGTCATGTCGCGTTCCGTCAAATGCCCCGATAGAGGCGGCGTGCCAACGAGTCGCCGAACGGCAGAGCCCGGATGCGCTCGGCCGTCTTGTCGATGTCGAACGGCACGCGGAAGAACGACACCTCGGCGGCCTCGGCATCATACACGCAAAACGCCGCGCGCGGGTCTCCGTCACGGGGCTGACCGACCGAGCCGGGGTTGATGAGATAACGTCCGCCGGGGCGCAGGACGAGTTTTTCGGCCTTGGTACCCGCGTACAGGTTGTTGCCGTCGTCTTCGTAATAGATGCGCCGGTGCGTGTGGCCGAAGAACGCAACGCGCAGCGTCGGGTACTGCTCGGCGAACGACTCGAAGCTGCTTTCGATTTCAGGGCGAAAGAGCAGATACTCGTCGCGGTCGCGCACCGAGCCGTGCACCATGAGGATGGATTCGTCCACGATCAGCGAGTCGGGCAGCGCGCGAATCCACTCGCGATTGGAATCGGTCAAAGTCTCGCGCGACCACAGCACGGCGGCGGCGGCCGTGGGATTGAAATACACCGGCTCGACGCGCCCACACGCGACGACGTCATGGTTGCCCATGATCGAGGTGATCGCGCGCGCGCGCACGGCGTCCACGCACTCGTTGGGCGACGCGTAATAGCCGACAAGGTCGCCGAGGTTCAGCACCCGATCGACACGCAGCTCGTCGATCTTCTCGAGCACGCGCTCGAGGGCTTCGTGGTTCGAATGCACGTCACTGAAGATCGCGTAACGCATCACACCACATTCCCGGCCCGCTCGGCGGCCACATCGGCCAGGACCATCAGATACGCGTGCCGCCCGGGTCCATAAAACGACGGCAGGAGTTGGCGGGATTCGTATCCCAGGCCGCGATAAAACTCCTGCGCCGAGGTGTTGCCAACATACACATGCAGATACACCTTGGAAAGTCCGATTGCCCTCGCGGCGTCGGCGACGCGCCGCATCAGTTCGCCGCCGATTCCCTCGCGCCGCGCGTGGGGGTGCACGTCGATCGTCGCGACGCACGCCAGCTCGGGCGGCTCCGGTTCGAGGACGATGAAACCGACGAGCCCCCGCCCGTCGTCCACAGCCTTGATCGCGATGACGTCGGGATTCGACATGAGGTAATCGAACGTCGAGCGCGCGAACCGGAACGGCGGCTCAAAGCACAGCATGTCGAGCCGGTACATCTGCTCGACGTCGTTGTGATCGGCCGGGACGTAGCGGATCATGAACGCGCCAGGCGCGAATCGACGAAGTCGGCGTCGATGACGACGGTCTGTCCGATGCGCTCGGGCGCTTCGAACGCGAGATCGTGGAAGAGTTCCTCGAAGATCGAGCGCAGCCCGCGCGCGCCGGTCTTGCGTTCCTGCGCGTGGCGCACGATCCGCGCGAGCCCTTCGGGGCGCAGGTTCAGGCGGATTTTCTCGTAATCGAATAACTCCTGATACTCGCGATAAAGCGCGTCCGGCGGGTCGGTGACGACCCGGCCGAGTTCTTCGTCGGTCAGCGGGCCGAGTTCCGCGACGACCGGTAAACGGCCCAGCAGTTCCGCGATCATGCCGTAGCTCTCCAGGTCGCGGAACGTCACCTTTTCGCGCGCTTTTTCGTCGGCCGACACGCCGGTGAAACCGATATCCGACTTGATCGTCCCCCGCCGCATGTCGCTGAACGTGCCCGCGCAGATGAACAGGATGTCCGTGACGTCCATGCGCACGAAATCGTGCTTGTTCCAGTGCTGCGTAACGTTGAGCGGCACGAACACGGCGTTGCTCTCCAGAACTTTGAGCAGCGCCTGTTGCACGCCCTCGCCGCCGATGTCGCGCCCGCCCGCGCCGGTGCGACCGCTGTCGCCGCGCCGGGCGATCTTGTCGATCTCGTCCACGAACACGATGCCGCGCTCCGCGGCGCGCACATCGCCGTTCGCCGCGAAGAGCAGCTCGGCGATCATGACCTCGACGTCTTTTCCGTAGTACCCGGCCTCGGTGTACTCGGTGGCGTTGACGACCACGAAGGGCACGGAAAGGATGCGTGCGAGGCACCGCGCCAGATGCGTCTTCCCGCTGCCCGTGGGTCCCACCATGAGGATGTTGTTCTTGCGAAGAAGATCCCCATGCTGGCGGATGCGCTTGAGGTGATTGTACGCCGCGATCGCCAGCGTGCGCTTGGGCGCGTTCTGCCCGATCACGAAACGGTCGAGATCGTCGAAAATTTCGCGCGGCGTCACGTCGAGCGGCGGCGCCGTCGCCCGCGACTCGACCTCCTCCAGATCGTCCAGGGATTTCGTTTTCAATCGGACTCCTGCTTCAAAAGGTCGTCGAGCGCCTTCTGATCCTGATCCGTCAGATCCGATGAGGTCTTGGGAATCGTGGTGGTGGTCGTCGGTTTCGTCGTTGTGGGTTTGACCGTCGTGGTGGTCGTTTTCACGGTCGAAGTCGTGGTCGTCGTCGAGGTCGTGGTGGTCGTCGCCGCGGGTTCCGGAGTGGTTTCGGCGCTCCCGGCGGCCTCGCGCAGCAGGGTACTCATGTCGGCCGGCGACGGGGTGGCCTGCGCCTCGCCGGTGCTTTCACGAAGCTGTTTGGCGGAGATCTTTTCACCGAGCGGACGCCAGCCGTAGCGCGACTGACCGATTGCCAGCACGCCGCCGACGGCGATCGCGAGGATCGCGAGACGCACGATGACGCCCGGCCAGTACCGCCGACGCGACCGATCCGTTTCCCAGGTATCGCGCGCCATCGTCAGTCTTCCGTCCCGCCGGTCCCGTGGGAACGTTCACCGAAGATCGCCAGGGAGAGTTGCGGCGTCGGCGGCTCGGCGACGGGCTTCACGTCGGATTCGCGCAGGTCGGTCCCGCCCGAGCCTTCGCGCCACGCGCCGCGCACGAACGCACGGACCATCGCGACGGACGCGTCGCCCGGCACCTCGCTGGGCCACGAATCGCGCGCGAGCGAGGCCGCCTCGCGGTCGAGATACACCGTTTCGATGCCGAATTTCGCGAGCATCGCCTCCGCTTCCTCCGACTTCTCCGGGCTCGCCTGACTGTAGAACAGCACCTTGCGGACAACCGCCGGAGACAACCCGTAGCCGATGCGCAGCGCGTCCACCGCGTCGTCGGAGAGCGCCTCGGTCACGCCGGCCAATAGGTGCGAACGCAGCAGACTCGGCGTCAGATGCGCGCCGGGATTCCACCACGCGCGAATCGCGCCCACGACCGCCTCCGCGAGGCTTCCACCGCGAATCCGCAAACCGACGACATCGAAATTTTTCACGACCGGCCCGGCCTCGGACACCCCCGCCACGCTGACGCCGAACGCGGCGAGATAGCCCTGCGACGCAAGGTATCGCTTGACCAACGCTTCGGCGATCCGTTCCACACCGGCTCCTTGCGCGAAGTGTATGCGCCGCGCGTGCCGCGGGTCAATCGGCTCGGCGGATTCGAGCCGCGGAATTTCCAGACGTCCTGACAACGCCGCGCGATCCCCCTAAGATGCTGGGGCGCATGACACTTCAAAATCCCAGGGGTTGGACGCGAAGGATCCCCAAGCCTTCGGCGCGCGTCATCTGGAGCTGGCCGGCGGCCTTCGCGCTGACGCTTTGGATTTTCAAGAACGACGAGGACGTTTCGCGCCACATGGCGCAGGTCGCCATCGTGTGGCTGCCGCTGCTGCTCGTGCTGTTCCTGCCGGAAATCGTCCGTTACTGGAGGAAGGCTCTTCTTGTTCTTGCGTCCACGGCGCTCGCGGCGGGTGCGGTCACGCTCGCGGGACCGACGATCCTGCAGCGCGTCGTCATGCCGATGTACTACCTCGATGTCGATCACTGGCCGCGTCCCGGCACGTATTCGCTCAACAGCGACGGCGTGTTCGGCCCGGAACCCGATTCGATCCGCGACGACGATTTCGTCATCATTTTCCTCGGCGACTCGTACACCGAGGGCATGACGCTCTCGCGCGACATGGCCTTCCCGACCGTGATCGAAAAGCGGCTCGCCGCCGAAATGCCGAGTTCGCGCATCGTCGTCCTGAACATGGGGTGGGCGTCGTCGAGTCCGCTGACGCAGCTCCGCCGGTTTCAGGCGATCGGCGCGAGGTACAAGCCCGACCTCGTTCTTCAGTTCTTCGACATGACGGACTTTCACGATGACATTCAAGGGCTCTACAAACTTCGTGAAGGGGGGCTCGACAAACCCACCGACATGTCGATCTGGGAGGCGATTCTCGTGCGGTTCAGCGTGTCGCTGGGCGTGGCGCGCTTCGACGAGTGGGTGCGCTTCAATCGCCCGGGGTGGGAGCCGCTCGTTCCTGAAACGCAGATTCCCGTTCCGACGCAGCGTTACTTCGCCCTGTTCGAGCCGCTGGCGAATACGGAGCCGCTGCTCGATCCGACCTGGGGTTTCCTGACATCGCTCGCGAACGAATCGGCACAACTCGGCGCGAAGTACATGCTCTTCGTCTACCCTCGATATCAGCAGTATGACCCGGCCGAAAGCCCGAACGACTGGGAAAAGGGGTACTTCCCCACCACGCCCGATCATCTGGAAGAGCCGTTCAAATGGTTTGAGCGCAGAGCCCCTTCCTCTTCTTTTCCGATCTATTCGATGCTCGGCGACTTCCGTTCGCGGGCCGACCGCACCCCGCTGTGTCAGGAAAACGATCCGCACTGGAACGAAAAAGGCCACGAGTTCGTCGCGGACGTCGTGATCCGCGAACTGCGCGTCCGAAACCTGCTGCCTGTGTCGGGGACCCCATGAACGATTCCTTCGTTCCGCTCGATCTTCCATCGGAAGGTCTGTTGATTTGGGAGCAGCCCGGGTTTCCGCAGACCGACTACGCCGCGTTCGTGCTGCTCGGTCGCCTCGACCCGGGCGCAATGGACGATGCCCTCGCGGGTGTGCTGGCGACACGACCGACGTTTACCTCTCGCCTCGTCTGGAGGCGAATTGGTTGGTCGATGCGACCGGTTTGGATCGATGGCCCGCCGGGGCGACCGGGGTTCGCACGGCGGGACTTTCGCGCCGAACGGGCTCCCGCTGATCTCGAAGACTGGGTTCACGACAAAATGAAGCCGGTCACGACGCGGATTCAGGATCTCGCGACCGAACCGCCGATTGCTTTCGAATTGTGGCACATCGACGACGAACGCTGGGTTCTCGTCATCGTTTTTCATCACGTCGCCACCGACGGCGGCGGGCTCTACGACGTGTTGCGCGAACTTTTTGCCCGGTATCACGAGCGCGTGATGGGTATGCGTCCGTCGTGGGCCGACGTGGCGGGGATTCACGCGCAGGTCGGATCGAGTCCGCCGATCGCCCCGGTTTCCACGCCGCGCATGGTGCTGCGGACCCTTCGGATGGATCAGGACTACCCGGGATCGCAGGTCGCCCAACCGTGGGGCTCGAGCGATCGGCCGAGCGGGCGGCGGATGATCCGGTACAGGTACGACGATCCGGCGCTCCTGCGGGGACTGCGTCGTCGTGCTGCCCGCTCCGGCGGTTCGATGACCGACCTGTGTCTGGCGGCCTCGAAATTGGCGATCGAGGAATGGAACCGGGCGCACGGCGCGGACGCCGACGTGTTTCTGCACGGATTTGCCGTCAACCAGCGGGCTCGGCGCCCCGCTGCCCAAATCGAAGGTCAGGGCAACCCCATGTCCGGTTTCGCGATCCCGAGCCGCGCCGTCGAGCGACGCAACCCCGAGACGGTCTTGCAACTCGTCATCGCGCGGCGCAAGGCGGGCATGGATCAGGGCTACGACATCGCGATGAGCGAGATGGGGCGCAAGCTCCAGCGCATCGGCCTCGCCCTGCCGCGTTCGGGTCGGTACACGGCGCTCCGAACCATTTTCGACCGGAAGATCTCGTTCTTTCTCACCAACCTCGGCGTCGTCTGGCCGGTCATCCGCGACGGCCGCCCGACGGGCGAGACCGCCATCCGCGAGGTCGGCCGCGCGGTGCTGCACGACGTGCACAGCAGCGTCGGCGGCACGGCGAACAACCCCGCCGCGATGATTCTGCGGACATTCCTCGGCCGGTTCTACATGGTGTTCACACTCGGCGGGCAGCGGTTTCGCGACGACGAGGCGCGCGGTTTCGCCGACACCGTGGTGCGTCGCGTTTTCGACTGGCTCGACTGACGCGCGATGCCGCGATTAAGGGACGATCGTCGTCCCGTCCTTGCCCTCAATGGCCGCGGAAAGACGATCGGCGCTTGTGATGAGCGCTTCGCGGCCGCCGCGTTGCACGAACTGGATCGCCGCGTTGACCTTGGGGCCAATGGACCCGGGCGGGAAGTGACCTTCGGCGAGGTAGTCGGTGATCTCGGAGAGAGTCACGCGATCGAGCGCCCGCTCCTTCGGCGAACCGAAGTGAACGCACACCTTGGGCTCCGGCATGAGGATGATGAGCGTGTCGGCGCGGATTTCCGATGCGAGCATCGCGCTCGTCAGGTCCTTGTCGATCACCGCCTCAACGCCTTCGTACCTCCCGTTCGGGCCGACCTTGATCGGAATGCCGCCGCCTCCGCCGGCGATCACGATGTTTCCCTCCATGGCGCTGTGACGCACCATGTGGCGCTGCACGATCTTGAGCGGTCGGGGACTGGGCACGACGCGCCGCCAACCGTGTTCGCCGTCTTCGATCATCTGCCAACCGAATTCGCCGTGGAGATGATCGGCTTCGTCCTTCGAATAGTACATGCCGATCGGCTTCGACGGCCTCGCGAACGCCGGATCGTTGGGATCCACAATCACCTGCGTGATCATGGTGACGACGTACCGCTGCGCCTCCTCCTCGCGAAGCCGGTTCAGAAACGCCTGCTGAAGAATGTATCCGATCGACCCGCCGGTCTCGGCCACCAACACGTCGAGCGGCGTACGCGGCAGCAGGTCTTTGGACGCCTCGTTCCGCAACAGCAGATTGCCGACCTGCGGGCCGTTGCCGTGCGTGATGACGATGTTGTCGTCGCGACGCACCAGCTCCATCAACTGATCGACGGTCTTTTCCGCGTTGGCTTCCTGCGTCTCGATGGTCGGGACATCGCCGTGACGAATCAGGGCGTTTCCGCCCAACGCCACCAAGGTCATTCGCCGATCGCTACGATAGATATCCATTTCAACTCCGCGGCCGCGTGGGCGGCGGCGTCATCATACGAAAAGCCCGTGCCTCGCGCACCACTTGCCACACGTGGCGAATGCCGGCGAGTTTCGACGTGCCGGCGGGACGTGCCCGGTGCGTCACGTCGATTTGCGTGAAAGTGCATCCCGCGCGTCGCAGGCCGACGAGCATCTCCGCGTCGATGAAAACGCCGTCGGAACGCAGATCGAGCGTACGTACCGCGTCTCCCGGGAAGATCTTGAAAGAACAGTTGATGTCGTCCACGGGCAAATCGAACGCGAGACGCATGAGCGCGTTGAATATGCGTGATTGAAACCGGCGTCCCGAGTGATCGCGTCGGATCGCGCGGCGTCCCACCACGACCCGGTCTTCGTTCGCGATCGCGTGAGCTCGAGGCAGGTCGGCCCAGTCGAACTGTCCGTCGCCATCTGTGTAAAAGACGAGTCGACCGATCGATGCGGCGATTCCCGAACGCAGGGCCATGCCGTAGCCTCGGTTCGACGCATGTCGAACGACGCGCAACCGGGAGGCTTCGGTCGCCAGTCGTTCGAGAATCCCGCGCGTGCCGTCGGTGCTTCCGTCGTCCACGACGATGAGTTCCGATGAGACCGCGAGCGAGTCGAGGGCGGCGAGCGCTTCGCGAACGGTGAATTCGATCGTCGGCGCTTCGTTGAACACGGGCATGAAGGCCGACAGTTCGGTCATCGCGTCAGTTTCCCGCTGAACCCAACGGGCCCGCCGCCGCCAGCATGCGATTCACGAGCACCTCGAAAAGTCCGCATCCCGACGCGGCGAAAACACGGCCGGAGCCCGTCTCGAAATGGATCGATCGCGCGAGCCGGCCGAGTTTCACGCTCGCACGCGTCTCGTGATCGTCGAGCCCGATCAGGTCGAGGCGACCGTCGGTGTAGCCCGCCGTGATGATGAGGCGGCGATTCAGATCCAGGTAAAGTTCCCGCACGGTCGTGCCCGTCGGGATGGTCTTTTCGAGTTCCAGCGTCTCTCCATTGAGCACGGCGATCTCGCGCGTCAGCGTTCCCGCCGCGTAAACGCGGTCCGTCACCGGGTCGTAATCGAGCCCGATCGTCGGAATCTTGATATTGCGTTCTATGAGCGGAGCGAGAAACTCCTCGGAGAGCATCAGAAATTCGCCGGAGATGGACGACGCATAGTAGACTTTCCTTTCTGGTTGGTGAACGAAAGTGTCGATCAGGCTCATGAAGAGGGCGCGGGAGACCTTGCGGTAGAGCGTCTGTTTGAAGGTGTCGCGATCGTAGACGCCCACCGCGCCCTCGTAGTTCAGGATCAGCAGGCGATTTCGCGCCTCATCGAGATAGACGCGAATCGGCTCATATCCTGGGCGGATCTCGGCGAGTTGCGTGAACCCGTTGCGGTATTCGATCACGCGCACCGTATGGTCACCGTCTACGTCGAGAACGACGACGTAGATGCGCCCGCGCCCGGGATCGACCGTAATTCGCTGCGGATAGGTTCCGGTACTTTCCGAGGAGATGGGAATCAGAGCCGCCGACGAGAAATCGGGGGACGAGAACGACGTGGCTCCGATGGCGTCGTTCGGCACCGCAGGTTTCCATGGCATCTTCAGAAAGCCGGATCGCCGCTGCTTGAGCGTGAAGAACAGTCGATCCGCCGCGGGGTCGGATTTCACGTCGTAGGGAAAAGCGTCTTCGACCTCGGAGCGGTCGACGATCTGCGCTCTCGTGATGATAGGTCGCAGAAATGGACTCGCCTCGACCTGCTCGCAGGTCGTGTCGGTGGACCCGTAGGCGTTGACGCCCATGGCTCCGATGCCCGCGAGCGCCGGGATAAGTATGAGAAGCGGAAGATCGGGTTTGATTTCGGCGGGCATTCGTTTTCTCAAGACCAGCGACGCGAGAACCCAAACGCCGAGAACCATCGCGAGCCACTGCGAAAATTCGGGGTACAGGCCGTAGCCCACGGGCGCGTAGCCCAAGCCGGGAAGCGCAAGGATGGTGATCGTGCCCAGAACGCAACGACGATGCAGACGCGCGATCGTGGCTTCCCGCGCCACACGCCAGGTGCGGTACTTTTTGACCCGTTGGGTGGCGATGCGATCGCCGACCCCGATTCCGGCGAATCCCAGCGCCAAGGAAGACAGCACGGAATAAAACGCCAACCGGCGTTCAAGAAATGTCAGATTGAGATAAAATGCGATGGGAATCAGCAATACGCAGTAAAACAGGGTCCGCCGGAGCGTGAGCATGGGCGAGAATCTACGCGAATGGCTCCCCACGATCAACGGCGGTTCCGACCGGGAGCCTCGCGACGCCCGGCAGCCTCACAGGAACAAAACTATTTGTTGACACCCGACGCGGCGTTCGGGTACTGTTTTCGATGTCACCAAGGGTCCTGACCTTGAACGAGAAGGAGGCTCCAATGAACTGGCGTCCATCTCCGAAGCCCAAGCCGAAGCCGCCGACGCCCTGAAGCGACGACGTTTTCTTCCTTGGTCCGAGGGTGAACAGAGGCGGCGATGAGCCGTCTCTGTTGGTTTTTCAGCCCGAATTTCGTCCTCGTCTCATGCCGATGGTGACCCGCTCGCCCGTCAGCACCGCCATTCGCCTCCTGTATGGCGGAGCACCCGACCGACAAAGAGCGCTCACCGGCGATCCTTTTCTCGACAACGTTTGGGCATTCGAGCAGGCCGCCGCCAACCCGGTCGCGGCGGATTTTCTCGACGAAGCTTCGCCGTACTTCCCGATCAAGCGCCTGTCCACTTCGATCTATCGCGGACAACTTGAGAAAGCGGTCGTCCACGCGCCATTGCGCACACGCGCCCTCGACGCCGGATGCGGGATCGGCCGCTCGACGCTGCTGCTGTCCGAGGTCTTTCCGCGCGTTGTCGCGTTCGACCCCTGCCGGGCAAATATCGATTTTTGCGAGGCCCGACTCGCGAAAATCGGACACGAGGGCAAGGAACTTCACTGGGATGGGGTCGAGTTTCTTGATACCATCCAAAGCCAAGAGTTCGATTTTGTTCTGGCGCTGGAGTTCGTCTGCTACACGGGCGATCCGGCGCGTACCGTTGCCGAGTTGGCGCGAGTTCTGAAAGATGGCGGAGTGATGATGCTGTCCGTGGAAGCCACACCGGGCGCCCTGATCGCCGGAGACACCGATCCCGGATCGTTCGATTTCGTTCGAATGTCCCGAGACGACGACTCCGTCGATCTTCGGCAAGCCGGGCGATACGTTCGGCTGTTCCATCGGGAATCGCTCGCCTCCCTGTGCCGAAACGCCGGACTCGATCCCGTCCGCATCATCGCCTCGCACTTCTTCGGCGAGGGTCCGTTCTGGCAGACCGTGGACGACGATCGGCTTCGCGATGACGAATATCTTCGCACCGTGACGAAAGCGGACTGTGAGTTTCGCCTTAGCCCCGGTGCATCCCGGTTCGCACGAGTTCTCACGGCGGTCGCGATCAAGCCGCGGAAAGCTTAGGAACATGGCGCGCGTTCTGCTCATGAATCCCGGTTACGACGTCGACAGCGGATTCGGCGATTACAAGGCCCTCGCCGAGGCCATGCCCGTCATCGGGCTCGCTTACATCGCCGCGACCTGCCGCGAAGCGGGGCACGAAGTCCGCTGCCTCGACAATTTCGTCGACGGCCTGAATGAGACGCAGATCGTTGATCTCGTGAGCGAATGGCGCGCGGACGCGGTCGGCATCGGCGTCCTGACGCCATCGGTGCACACGGTCGAATCGCTCGGCCGAAGACTGCGGAAGGAACGTCCGCAAACGAAGGTCGTGCTCGGCAATCTGCACGCATCGCTGTTCGCCGAGGACCTCGTACGCGACGGCTACGCGGATTTCGTACTGCACAGCGAGGCCGAAACGACGATGCCGAAGCTGTGCGACGTGCTCGACCGGGGCGGCTCGTTCGACGATGTTCCCGGCCTGACGTACATGAACGGCGGCATCCACACGACACCGATCGCGCCGCTCCTGCAGGGTTCGGAACTCGACGAGTTGCCGCTTCCGGCCTGGGACCTCTTTCCCGAGCACGTTTACGGATTTCTCGCCTTCGTCAATGTCGCGAAGCCGGGACTGTCGATCATCGGTTCGCGCGGATGCCCGTTTCACTGCACGTACTGCGCGCTCGGATATCAGGGTCACAAGGTCCGAAGGCGCAGCCCCGAAAACATCGCGGCCGAGATCGAGTGGCTCGTCAAAGAAAACGGCATCCGTCACGTTGGTTTTGTCGATCCGATTTTTCCTGTTCACAAGCAGCACGGCATCGACACGTGCCGCGCGATCCGCGAGCGCAACATTCCCGGGGAGTGGTGGTGGACGACCGAAACGCGGGTCGACGTCATCGACGAGGAGATGTGCCGCGAAATGGTCGCGGCGAGATGCAAGCGCATTCTGTTCGGCATCGAGTCGGGCGTCGATACGCTACTCAAAAACGTCAACAAGAAATGCACGGCACAGGACATCCGCGACGGCGTGCGCGTGGCGCGCTCGGCGGGACTCGAAATCTCTGCGTTTTTCATGCTCGGTTTGCCGGGGGAAACGGCGGAGCAGACCGTCGAGAACATCGAGTTCGCCCGTTCGCTCGACATCGACTTCGCGAAGTTCGGGATCACCATCCCTTACCCCGGCACCAAGATCTGGGATGATCTGGTCGCCGAAGGGAAGATGAAGCCCGGCGACTGGGACAAATTCTCGACGTTCAATCACGACCCCAACACGCTGCCGTTCATCCCACGGGGACTGACCGGCGACAAGCTCGTCCGCCTGCATCGCCGCGCGACGTTCCGCTTCTACGTGCGGCCCCGCATGATCTGGCGGCACCTGTTCGTAATCCGCTCCATCGGATTGCGGCAGATGTGGAACGGCGCGAAAATCATGATCAAACACCTGCTGGGGCGAAAGCTCTGATGCGCGTCCTCTACGTCCGCCCGCCCAAGTACCTGTGGCCCTACATGAACGAGATGGACAACTTTCTGTTGTCCCAGGCCATGGTCTATCTGGGCGCCGAACTGCGTCGCCGCGGTCACGAGGTCACGCTGCTCGACTGCGGCCCGGCGAAGGTCGGCTGGAAGAGCCTCGCCGAGATCATTCGAAAAACGAAACCCCAGGTCGTGCTCGCGGGAGACAGTGAAACGCTCTACGAACATGAGTGCGGACGCGTGTTCCGGCTCGCGAAGGAAATCGATCCCTCCATCGCCACGATCGCCGGCGGCGTCCACTTCGCGCAAAATTCCGCGGACTGCCTGGCGCGCTACCCTATCGACGCCATCGTGCGCGGCGAGGGCGAGATCACGCTCGGCGAAACGGTCGATGCGATCGAGCACGGTCGGGATTTGAAAAACATCCCTGGACTCGCGATCCCGGGTGAGCACGGAGAGTGCGTTTACACGGGGCATCGAGATCTGATCGCCGATCTCGATACACTGCCGTTTCCGGCGTACGACCTCCTGCCGATGCACCTGTTCGGGGCGTCGAAGTACCTGTTCAGCCCGGGCGGCGTGACGATCCACCACAGCCGGGGCTGCACCGACTCGTGCAATTACTGCGCATGCTGGCTCCAGATGTCGAAGCGCAAGGGCGATCCGGCCGACGAAAAGCTCATCCCTCGGTGGCGGACGCGCGGCGTGGACCACGTGATCGCCGAAATGGAAGTGCTCTATTACAAGTACCAGAAGAACTGCTTCGTCTTCGTGGACGACACGTGGAACGTAAAGCCGCAGTGGAGCGACGAGTTCGCCACGCGCCTCATCGCCTCGAAGATGAAAACCTACTGGTTCGGCTTCATGCGCTCCGACTATCTCGTGCGCGACGACGAGAGCGGGCTGTTCGAAAAGCTGATCGCGTCGGGGCTCTCGCACATCTGTATCGGGGTCGAACGCGCCGAGGACGACGACTTCGTGCGCCTGTCGAAACACAACCAGGACGTGCGGCGCACGGCGCATCTCGTGCCGTATCTGCGGCGCAAGTATCCCAAGCTGTTCCTGCAAACCACGTTCATCGTTGGAATTCGCGAGGACACGACGGAATCGATGGACAAGCTCGTTCGCTACGTGCGCAAACTCGCGCCCGATTACCCGGCGTTCCATCCGATGACGCCGGTGCCGGGTACGGAGCAGTTCAAGCGCGCGAAAGAGAACGGATGGCTCGATGTGACCGATTTCTCCCGCTACGACTGGATGACTCCGGTCATGGGCACGGAAACGATGACCCGGGAAGAAGTGGACTACAAGCTCTGGGAGATGAACCGCAGGGTGCTCAGCCTGCCGCGCATTTTTTTGGGGCTGATGTCGATCCACAAATACCGGCGGCGCATGTACATGTGGTGGCTGCTCGTCAGCGTACGCATCGGATGGGACGCGGTGGTTGGCTTCCTAAACCCGAAAGCCTCGGTGCGCGAGCGCCTCGCCATTTCGGAGTACGTCGGCATGCTGCGCCCGGATTGGTACGAGGCGTGACCCACGATTCGGGCGTTTCTACGATTCGGCTCGTGACGCACCGCACCGAAATCCCGCCCGCAAGCCGCTAGATTGAGTCCAACGATGGAATTGAACCGAGCGAGACGGCCATGACGATCTGGACGTCGCCCATTCCCGCCCCGGGCGGATCGCGCATCGACGCGACACGCGACGACGACGCCGTGGCTCGCGAACGCGAACACTACGACGAGCACAAACGATACATCCTGCACTTTCTGGAACGCGACCGGGCGCCTTTCGAACGCTTCATTCTTCGTCGCACCCTGCGAACGTGGGACCGACACGTCGCGTTTCTCGATCGCTCCTGGTTCGCCGGACGGCGTGTCGTCGAGGTCGGCTGCGGAAATCCACGTCACCTGTCGATGTTTCTCGCCTGGGGCGCGTCGAGCGTCGTGGGCGTCGACCTGTCGGAGGCATTCGTGCGCCGCGGCCTCGCCCATCCCACGGCTTACGTGTACGATCAGTCAATGCCGACGCGCGGCGAAGACATGGAGCTGCGCTTCGGCGATTTCTGCGGCGAGGCCGGCAAGGGACTCGCGGCCGACACCATCTGCTGCTTCCAGTCGCTACATCACATCGACCTGCCGCGATTCGCCGCGACGTGCGGACGCGTCGTCGGGCCGGGTGGCGTCGTCGCCATCTCCGATCCGGTGGGCGACCACCCGCTGCGCCGCCTCGGCAACGCGGTCGGCCGCTGGTCCGGGCTTCTGAGCGACGACGAGCGGGCGCTCCCCGCCGCCCGTGTCGCCGAGGAATTCGGACGGCACGGATTCGAGCGAATTCTGTTTCGCTCCCTCAATCCGACCACCGAGATCTATTTTCATCTGACGGAACTCGTCACACCGCTCTCGCCGACGCTCGCGATCGCGCTCAAGACGCCGCTTGCGCCTTGGCGCATCGTCGAGGACTGGATCGAAACCCGCATTCTCCCGCGCCATCCCCGGTGGGGCTGGCGTTACCTGTCCGTCTTTCGAAAGGGAGGCACGCCATGAGTCTCGCCGGCGCGCGCGTCGCGATCATCCAGGACAATGCCATCAACGAATCGATGGGCATCTGCGATCTCGCCGGGTATCTGGGCAGCAAGGGCGTCGATACGCGCCTGTTCCTGCGTCGCGAGGAGCCGGAACTCGGAAGTGAACTACGACGATTCGGTCCGGATATGGTGGTCGTGCCGTGCGACCTGATGGGGCACAACTCGGCTTTGCAGTCGGCCCGCGAGGCCAAGCAGGCCGTGGATGCGCCGGTCGTGCTCGGCGGCACGCACCCGACGTTTTTCCACAACATCGTCCTGCAACCCAATGTCGATTACGCCTTCGCGGGCGAGTCAGAGGGCGTGATCTCGGACCTGCTCGAACGACGCCGCGACGGCGCAGACGCCACCGATGTTCAGAACCTGATCTGGAACGACGGCGGCACGCCGCGCCTCAATCCCATTCGTCCGTTCACGCTCGACCTGAATGCCATGCCCATGCCAGACCGGGAGGTCTACTTTCGCTACGACTTCATGGCGTCGTTTCCCGCGAAGAAATTCTCGACGGGACGCGGATGCCAGTATTCATGCGGCTACTGTTTCAATCAGGCGTACAAGTCGATGCTGGAGTCGAAAAAGACCTTCTTTCGCCGAAAGAGCGGCGACCGCATCGCCGAGGAGATCAACGCCGTTCGCGCGAAGCACCCCCTCAAGATCGTACATTTTTCGGACGACCTCTTCGCGAGCGGCGAAGGCTGGCTGCACGAGTTCATCGAAACCTACAAACGGCGCGTCGGCCTGCCGTTTTCGTGCAATGTCTTCGCCACGTCGATCACGGACGAAACGATTCGTTTTCTCAAGGACGGCGGTTGCGTGAGCGTGGCGATGGGCCTCGAACTCGCGGACGACACCCTGCGTCGCGACATCATGAACAAGCCCGTCACGACCGACGAAATCCGCCACGCGGCGGCTCTGGTGAAAAAGCTCGGCATTCGGCTCGTCACGTTCAACATCCTCGGCGTGCCGTGGTCCTCCGTGGACGGAGACCTCGACACCCTCGAACTCAATCAGCAGCTCGGCACCGATCACACCCGCGTGACGGTGCTCGTGCCCTACCCCGTCAGCGCCGTTTCGCGAAAACTCATGCAGGACGGTTACCTCGTTGAGGACTATGAGGACCGCATCTACGAAATTCCCGACATCCCCACGTGGCCGGCGATGTCGGTCTTCAAGCGGACCGATCCGGATCGCACGCTGCGCCTTTACTGGCTCTGGCCGCTGATGCTCAAGCTGAAGTTTTCGCGCAAGTGGATGAAACGCCTTGTGAACAGCAATCTGTCGTGGGCGCTCGCGCCGTTCAGTTTCGTGATCTCGCTCGTGAACGAGAAGAAGATCTTCGGTTTCACCTGGCTCGACGGCATCCGCTATTTCCTGCACGTCAAGAACCCGGCTTTCAAGACGGCGAACTACGTCACATTCATCTGAATCCGGCGACCTTTTTCTGATTCTGGACACGCGTCGGGGCGCGCCGCTAAGATGCGCCCCGATGTCGCCCGATCCGGTCGCCGCAGTTCCCACCGACAACGTCTTCGACGACGTCCTGTTCATCGTTCCCGCGTTCAACGAAGCCGCGAACATCGCGTCGGTCATCGAGGATCTCATGACCATCGCGCCGCCGGGGAACATCGTGGTGGTGAACGACGGATCGAAAGACAACACAGCCGAGATCGCGGGCCGTTATCCCATCCGCGTCGTCGACATGCCCTTCAACATGGGTGTTTCAATGGCGCTGCGCACGGGATTCCAGAACGCCATGGTGCGCGGCGCGAAAATGGCCGTGCAATTCGACGGCGACGGACAGCACGTCGCACGAGAGATCGAACGAATCGTCTCCCCCGTCGCGCGAGGCGAATGCGATGTGGCGGTGGGGGTGCGTCTCGCGGATCAAAAATCGACGTCGACGTTGCCGCGCATGATCGGCTCGGCGGCCCTGCGCATCCTGCTCCGGATACTCACTGGGTCGTCCTACGCCGACCCGACTTCGGGATTTCGCGCCTACTCCGAGGACGCCATCGTCCGGTTCGTCCACCACTTCCCCGACGACTACCCCGAGGTCGAGGGGCTCGTGCTGGCGCACAAGCTGCACCTGCGCGTGCGTGAGTATCCCGTGCAAATGCGCCGCCGGCTCGGCGGGCGCTCGTCGATCACCTTCCTGTCTTCCATCTACTACATGGTCAAGGTCGCGTTGGCGTCGATCGTCATCGTCCTGCGGCGTTACTGACGATCGCGGAATACGGCCAGCGCGAATCGAAGCGAGGCGCTTCCCTTTCGACGCGCGCGACGCACGCATTTGCGGCCGGGCGTGATGTGGCCGTAGTCGAAGCTCAACCACGCCTCCTCGATCGCCCACTCGTCGAATCCGTCCGGGTCGGTGAACACGTAAACGGTATACCCGTCCGCGCTCCAGCGAAAACGCGCGACGAGATCCGCCCGCGAGGGCGCGAGCGGTTCCCAGGCGAACTCCGGGGCGATCTCCACGTCCTCGATGCGCACGCCGTGCCCGACCATCAGGTTTTGGCCGAACGTGTGTTCGCCCGCCGCCTCGAACGAGTCGGTCACGACGACCGCGCCGCTCGATCGGTCGAACTCGATTGTTCTTCGCACTCCGACGGGGTCGGTGAACCGTCGATAGCCGTGGTGTTCGCCTTCAAAACTGACCCAGGTCCCGTCACCCGTCTTGAGCCTTCCCGTCGCGCGCGCAACGTCGCGCAGCGTGAAGAGCAGATGCGAATCGAAAGGGTTGGGCTCTTCGTCATCCACGAAAGGCGTGTTGTGCTGGCGCACCGATCGAAAGACGTTTCGCCACTTCGGATCGAGGGTGTAGCAATAGGTGCCCGGATCCACGCACCACTCACGCGTCCCCGCCCACCAGGTGAACGCGAGGGCGTCGTTGTGGTCGTGACCGCCGTTTCCGTTCTGGCCGAGCGGCCCCGCCGAAATGGCGATCGTCGCGTTCGCTCCGTGGATGAACCATCGGCCGCGCCGCTCGTATTCGCCGTCGTCACGACGCGCCGGCGCGGGCTCGCGTGAAGTTGCCGCGGCTCCCCAGAGGATCCGAGTCTCCACTTCCGGCGACCCGTCCGCGGACGCGCCGCCGAACAGTCTTTCGTCGAGATGCGCAAGGTATCTCCAGTCGTTGCCGGACCGCGAAACGAGCCGCCATACGCGCCCGCTGTCGTTGTCGCCGATCACCGGCGCGCGGCCGTCGGGATACATCGCGGACCGCGCAAACTCGATGGCCTTTCGCAGCCGCGCCTCGAATCCCGCGCCGAACGGCCGACCGGCAAGCGCGGCGGTGCGATACGCGGCGACGAGGATTTCGAGCGAAAAGCGATGATACGGCAGGCTCCCCTCGAAATTCGGGCCTTCGCGATCGAACTGCTTGAGAATCTCCTTTTCAAACTCCCCGTGCGCAAAGGCGAACCACTTGTCGGCGTCGCGCAGATGCGGCCACGCCGCGCCGATCGCGAGCAGACCGAGCAGGTCGGACAGGTAATGATTGCTGGTCAGATTCGGGTCGTATTCGAGAAAATCGTTGATGTAGCGACCGGAGGCGATTGCGAGACGATCGATGACGCGCCATCGCTCGCAGGGCCACTCGGGCTTGCCATCCAAAACCGAGAGGGCGAGGCCGATGGAGAAGATCCGCAGACCCACCTCCATCGCGCAGGTCCACTGCACGCCGTAGCGCGGGGGATTTTTCGCGCAAAATTCGTCGATCAGCTCGAAGACCTTTTCCGCGAATGCGTTGTCGGTCGTCAGACGGTAAGCGATGGCGAGAACCGGCAGCTCCTGCATGCGCCCGAACTCCCACGGCACCTTCACGTCGCTGTCGTCGCCGCGCACATACCGCAATCGCCGGTGGTGTTGGCGGCCGAAGGAGATTCCGGAACGCACGTCGCGATCCCAGGGGATCGGATGGCCGAGGTCGAATCGGCCGAATCCCAGAATCGTGAATCGATGGTGTAGGACGTGCTCGGCCTCGGCGAGAAACGCTTCATGGCCGGCGGGGGCATCCGAGGAGAGATTCGTCAGGCGCGCCTCGATCTCGTCGGGATCCACGAGCACGCGCATTCGGGAGCGTCGCTCCGGAGCGACGGACGGGACGTCCCGGTCGAGCGGCCATGTGCCGAGCACGCGGTCGCGCACCACCTCGATCGGTCCCGCGAAGCGGTCCAGGCCCCAGGCGGCGGCTTTGGTCGCGAAGGCGACCGGGCCATCGCGACGCAGCACCAACAGCGCCTGGGACACGAGGCTCATGGCGACGCGGCCTCCGGGGTCGGATGGTCGAGTTCATTCAGGTCGACGGGGATCGCCCGACCTTGCATCAGACTCTCGATCGCCGCAAGGGCAATCCACGTCCCCACCATCGAATCGCGCGTGGAAATCGGCGTTGCGGGCCGTCCGCACAGGTGCGCGATCCAGTCGTCCACCTGCGTCTTTTGTCCCTTGTCGATGACGGCGGTTTTCGACTTCGCGGGCTTCGCGCCGAAGACCTGCGCCGACTGGTAATCGTCGAGCACGCCGACCGATCCCCCGGCGTAGAGTTCCACGCGCTCCTTGGCGTACGAGCCATGGCCGAGCGCCGTGTAGGTCAAGTTGCCGACCGAGCCGTCCGCGAAACGCACGACGACGCTGACGTTCTGCCACAGCTTCGGCTCGGTACTTTCCGGCACGCCCATCGCCGCCACGCGTACCGGCGCGGCGCCGGCCAGGAAGTACATGAGGTCGAAGAAGTGGCATCCCTCGCCGACGATGCGTCCTCCGCCCTTGACCGGATCGTTTGCCCAGTGATTCGCCGGCAACGCCCCGGCGTTGACCGTGTAGACCATTTGCACCGGCCCGGGCACTCCAGCGCGAAGTTCGGCGAGCAGCTTTGCGTGCTGGCTGAAACGTCGATTGTGCCCGACGGTGATCGCCGCGCCGCCCGTGGTCGCCGCCCGATAAACCGCACTCACGTCTTCGCGCGTCAGCGCGACGGGTTTCTCCACGAACACGTGCTTGCCCGCCGACAGCGCCGCGATCGCGATTTCGGCGTGCGTGTCGTGACGCGTGGAGATCACGAATCCGTCGACCCCCGCATCCGCCGCTGCCTCGCGATAGTCCGTCGCGGCGAGGGCCGCGCCGAGTTTTTGCGCCACTTGCTGCGCCACAACACCCTTGTTCGATACCACCGCTCCGATGCGCACGTCGGGATGGCCGCCGAAATTCGGAACGTGGAACGCGCTCGCGTATCCGCCGACGCCGATCATCGCCACGGAAATCTTCGCCGACTTCGCCTTGGCCGTCAGGCGCACCGCGCCCGAGGGCCGACCCGGTGCCTCGGCGCTCGCCGCCGCCGGATAGCGAAAAACCGCCGCCATCTCGTTCTGCCCACCGGAGGACAGTCGCCGATAGACCTCGACCGCCTGCGCGACCGGCTCCTCGATGGTGATGAGGTCGTCCACCTTCACGCGACCGTCGGCCACGAGATCGAGAAACGCTCCGATATTGCGGTTCTCCGTCCAGCGCACGTATGGCAGTGGATAATCGATGCCGTCGAACTCGTATTTGGGATCGTAACGGCCGGGGCCGTAGGACGTGGAGATGAGGATGTCGATCTCTTTCGCGTAGATCGACTCGCGCGCGATGTCGAGACCGACGTCACCCACGATCACGACGCGGCCCTTGCGACGACACGCGTTCGCGGCCTGGTTGATGATTTCGCTCGATTTCGTCGCGGCGGTCAGCACCGCGGCGTCCGCGCCGGCTCCGCCGGTCAGTTCCATGACACGCGCCACGAATCCCGCATCTCCCGGCGAAAACGCTTCCCGCGCGCCGTGGTCCAGAGCCCGCTGAACGCGATCCGGACGCAGATCGACACCGATCACGCGCGCACCATTGGCAACCAGCAGACGCACCGCGAGTTGCCCCAGCAGCCCGAGCCCAACCACAAGCACCGTTTCGCCGAGCGTCGGAGCGCAGCGACGCACGCCCTGCAACGCGATGGCCCCGAGGGTGCCGAAGCACGCCTCGCGCGACGACAACGCCGGCGGTGCCTTGACGACGAGGTTGACCGGTACGCTGACGAATTCGGCATGGCATGCGAGACCCGCGCCCGCCGCCGCGACCCGGTCGCCGACCTGAAGCCCGCTCACCTCGCGGCCGACTTCGACCACGCGCCCGGCCACCGAATAGCCCAGCGGAAAATATGACGACTCGCCCTGCCCGGTCGCGAGTTGATACGTCGTTTTGATGCCGTGTTTGCGGGCGTAATCGAGCGCACGCACGACGATCATCGGATCGGAGAGGACCTTCTGAACAATCCCGCCACCGCCGCCCGAACTGGCCAGCTCCGTTCCCGTGCTCACGAGGGAGTGTTCGACCGCGATGAAGACCTGCTTGGGGCCGACCACCGGCGGTGGAACATCGAGAACCGCCACCTCACCGCCCGATGTGAAAAACACCTGTTTCATGAGATCCCCGATCCTGAGTCTGACGTCGCACCGCCGCGCGCGGCGAGCGCGTTCAAAATCTTCTGGACGTGCGCGTCCCACGTGTGTTCGCGAAGCGCCGTGTCGCGCGCGCTCTTTCCGAGACGCTCCCGCAGATCACGGTCGTCCGCCAAGCGCAGGACCGCGTCCACGAGCGCGTCAACATCGCCAGGTCTAACCAGCAACGCCGTTTCATCCGGCGCCAGAATCTCGCCGATCTGCTCCAGATCGCTCGCCACGATCGCGCGACCCATCGCCATGTACTCGAAGAGCTTTGTCGGCGAACCGAAGAAACGGCTTCCATCCGGGTTCGGCACGTGCGGCGACAGATAGGCGTCGCATGCCGCGAGGTGGCGAACGGCCTCCATCTGCGGCACGAGCCCCGTCAGCACGCATCGGTCGCCGACGCCCGCGGCCTTGATCTTTTCGCGGACGGGATAGTGCAGCGGACCGTCGCCAATCAGAAGGAAACGCAGGTCGTCGCGCCGCGCGACGAGTCGAGGGATGGCCTCGGCGAGCACCTCGACGCCGTGCCACATCGAAAACGTCCCGACGAATCCGAACACGAGATGGTCGGCCGTGAAGCCGAAACTTCCGCGTAGCTCCGCGATCTCCCGGCCATCGAAGCGGGCCGGGTCGTAGATTTCGGGATCGACCGCGTTGGGGTTCACGAGGATTTTATCGGCCGGGACACCGCGCGCGACGAGTTCGTCGCGCAGCACGGCCGACACCACGACGATGAGATCTGCGTGGCGAAAACACACGTCCTCGGCCTGGAGCGACCACTTGGCGAGGCGCAGCTCCGTCTGCCCCCAGTGCTTCGAGACCCAAACCTCCGAGCCGTTGTATTCGAGCACGAAGGGCACATTCCACGCGCGGGCGCACGCCGCCCCGGCGAAGTTGTTGAGCGACAGGCGCTGATAGACGAGCGCCGGGCGCGAACGCCGGGCGCGGTCGCGCATCGCGCCTTCGAACGTCGCTTCATACGCGACGGTCCGCAGCTCCGGAAAGTTGCGAAACGCCTTGCGCATCGGCACGACCTCGACAGGGATTCCGTGCGGACGCAGGAATTCGAGGGCGTCCGCCGCGAACGCCGTCACCTCGAACCCGAGTCGCGTGAAACCCTTGCAGACGCCGGTGATGTGCCCGACGCTGCCCCCGGCCTTGACGCCGAAAAACAGATCCGTGCGGTAGAACCACACGGTCCGGTCCGCCGTCGGCGCGATGGCGCGAACGGCGGGCGTGTCGGCGAGCAGTTCCGAAAGCCCTCGCTTAAAGCCCTGCATGGCGAACGGCGCGCGCGCCAGATCGACGACCATCTCGGGCAGATCGCTCGTGAGGAACTCGCCCCAACGCACCGGCATCGTCCGCCCGTCGAGATCGACGATCTCGCGCGGCGATCCCCGCGTGAGAAGACATAGCAGCTTGATGAAAAAGAATCGCTGGTGCGTGCGAAGGTCACTGACGACTGCCGCACAGCGTTCGCTACGCGGGGCGAAGAGAATGCGTCGGAGCAGCGCGAACGGGCTTTTACGAAGACGCATGAGGTCTTCGAGCGTGAGCGCGGTTTCGCCCGGCCGCGCCGTGCCCTGCGTGTTTGTGGGAGTGAGAATGTAAATCACGCCCCGCCCCAATCCATCCACAAATTCGCGCGCGCCTTATTTGATCAGCGACCGGGTTTCAAGGCCGCAAAAGTCCGGCGCGTTTCATCCCACAAAAAAGCGAAACTTGACCAACGCGGCACCAGCATATCGGAGAGGCTCACCTGGGGCCACCGGTGCCGGTGCCAGCCGATCATGAGCACGAAGATGAGCGTGTACGCGATGGTCGAAGCCCACGCCGCCCCGGCGATCCCCCACTTCGGAACGAGCAGAAGCGTCAGGCCGAGGTTGACGACCGTCGTCACAGCCCAAAGCCAGGGCAGCGCGCGAACGTCGCCCCGCGCGGCGAGGCTGTTCACGACCAGAATCTGGATCGACAGAAAGAACGTACCCGGCAGCAGGATGTAGAACGCGCCGATCGCCGGGACGAAGGGCTCGCCGTACAGCAGGCGCACGAACGGCGCAAAGACGACGCCGCAAACGATCGCCACGGCAAGGAGCAGCGGCCAGAAGGTCTGCACAACGCGCACGAACGCCACGTTGCGGGCCTCGGGATCGAGGGCGGAGAGCCGCGGGAAGAGCACGGTCCCCACTGCCGCGGGGATGAGTTGCAGCACGTCGATGGCCAGCACCGACACCGAATAGATGCCGGTCTCCTCCGCGCCGCACACCGAGTTGACAACAAGCGTGTCTATCCGCAGGACGAGGAAGCTCATGAGCATCGTGAGCCACAGGTGGAAGCCGTAAGTCAACGAAGACCTGAGCAACCCGAAGTCCGGGTAAATGGAAAGGCCGTGACGTTTTCCGAGATAGTAGACGAGAACCGCGAGCGTCACCCAAGCGCCGATCGTCGCGAGCCAGACGAGTTCGTACGCGCCCGCCGAGGCCAGCACGAGAAGCCCGACGTTGAGAAAAACCCCGACGACCGCGACGGCCACGTCGAGGATGTTGTAGAAAAAAAACAGTTCCAGGCCGATCGCCGTATTGGAGAGCAGCAGCGCGGCCAGCGACGCGGGCACGGCGAGCAGCGCGACGGCGAGGATCGGCCCGTTGACGCCGTCGAGCAGATCGGGCGCGGCGAGCCACGCGGCGAACACGCCGAGCGCGATGAGGCCGCCGACCGAAAGCCCCCACCACAGCGAGTTGGCCAGCAGCGCCGGCGCGTCGGCGCGGTTTTTCGCCGCCATGTGCACGTTGGCCGACGGCAGCCCGAGATGGCTGAGTTGGATCGCCGTGCCCGTCAGCACGCCCAGCGTGGCGAGAATGCCCTTGCCCTCGGGATGCAGATAACGCGCGACGAAGATTCCCGAGATGAGGCCGACGCCCATCGTCGTGACGCGGCAGATCAGCGTGACGGCGGAGTTGGCGAGGAACATCGGCCCGTGAATTCTCCCGACTCCGCGAAGGCGCGTGCGTCAGCGGGTGCGCGTCACCCAGTGGTCGTACCAGAGCGAAAAGTTGACGAGCGTCCAGATGTAGATGGCGCTGACGTGCGCCTGGGAGCGCGAATGGCGGAAGAGCGCGTCGACGAAATCGTAGTCGAAGAGTTTTCGCTCGCGCAGCGACGAATTGAAGATCGCGTCGCGCGAGAACTCGTCCATGTAGCCTTCCATCCACTTCTGGCCGGGAACGCCGAAACCCTGCTTCTTGCGGTCGATGATCTCGTCGGGAATCAGTCCGCGAACCGCCTTTTTCAGCACCGACTTGAGCACGCCGTCACGCAGCTTCATGGCCTGGGGAATGCGGAACGCGTACTCCACGAGCAGGTGGTCGAGAAACGGCACGCGCGCCTCGACCGACACGCCCATGGTCATCTTGTCCACGCGCATCAGCAGCAGTTCCGGCAAGCGCAGCTTGAACTCCTGATACGCCATGCGGTTCAAGGGATCACCCGTCGGGCACATCGCGTCGAAGCGGTCATAATAGGACTTGATCGCGTCGAAGCTGTCGAGCCGCGACATCGACCACGGCGCGGTGAGACGACGCTTGGTCTGCCCGCGAAAGAGTGCCGCACCGCTCCAGAACAGCTCGTGCGAGCGGCCCGCCTCACCCAGCACATTCAGCGGAAAAGGCGGAAACTCCCACGCCGACCCCAACGCCTCGGCGCTCGCGCCGACGCCCCGGCGCATCCAGCGCGGCAACTTGAGGTACTTGCGGTAGAAATCGGCTTTGTTGCTCAGATACGGCAGGTAGCCCGGGTAGCCGCAGAACAGTTCGTCGGCCCCCTCGCCCACCTGCACCACGATCGTCCCGCTATCGCGCAGCAGCTTCGACACGTAGTAGAGCGGCACGCAGACCCAGTCGGCGATCGGCTCGTCCTGATGGAAGATCAGTTGCGGAACGAAGTCGCGAAAATCCTTCTCGTCGATCAGGATTTCGTGGTGCTCGGTCGAAAAGTCCTGCGCGACGCGACGCGCGTACTGGAGTTCGTTGAACTCGCCGTCGTCCTTGTAGCCCACCGTGAAGGTGCGCACCGGCAATGACGACGCCTGGCTCATGAGCGCGACATTGGTGCTCGAATCGATGCCGCCCGACAAAAACACGCCGAACGGCACGTCGGACATCATGCGCTTCTCGACCGCCGAACGCAGGAGGGACTGGACGGTTTCGACCGCCTCGTGCTCATCGGTCACGGGTGTCCAGGTCGCGGGGTCCGGGATGACATCCCAATACTGGACGACCTTCGTGTTCCCCGCGCCGTCGATCTCCATGTAATGGCCGGCCGGGAGCTTGCGAATGCCCGCGAACATGGTCATCGGCGCGGGCGTGACCATGAACGAGAGGTAGTGGTAGGCGGCTTCCTCGTCCAGGTCGGGCGTGACGGCCGGATGCGCGAGGATCGCCTTGATCTCGGAGCCGAAGAGCAGCCGCCCGCCGTCCTGCCGGAAATACAGCGGCTTGATGCCGATGCGGTCTCGCACAAGCAGCATCTTGCCTCGCCGCTCATCCCACACCGCGAATGCGAACATCCCGTGCAATCGATGAATCGCCTCGACGCCCCACTCCTCGTAAGCGTGGACGATCGTCTCGGTATCGGTGCGACTGTGATAGACATGGCCGCGCGCGACAAGCTCGCGACGCACCTCGTCGTGGTTGTAGATCTCGCCGTTGAAGGTGATCCAGACCGTCCGGTCCTCATTGCACATCGGCTGGCGACCGGCCTCGGACAGGTCGATGATCGACAGCCGACGATGCCCGAACCCGACCCGGCGATCGGGGGACAGGTACGTCCCATCGGCGTCCGGCCCGCGATGCGCCATGGTCGACGTCATGCGAAGCACGATGTCCGGGTTCACGTCCCCGGCGGCGTAAGAAAATTCGCCACAAATGCCGCACATTTCGGCCTCCGTCGCGGCGACACTCTAATCAGAAGCCGGCCATGACGCAAACGCGCCCGGGCCGGCATCCATGCCGGTTTTTTCGTCAGAAGATGAACCAGAACGGATCGATGACGTTCATGAGGAAGGGGCTGAATTCGCGGTCGATCGCCTGCTTTTCGGCCCGACGATACCAGTACGCCGTCGATGCCTGCCACAGGTAGCGGAAGTCATACGAGGTCAGGCTGCGTTCCCAGGAACTCGAAAGCGAGATTGGGTAACGATAGTGCGCTTCGCGCCGCCGCATCAGATCGAGAAACTCGTCCGTCGTGGCAAGGGCGGTGTCGAAGTGCCGCAGCGCCACCGTCTCGCCGCCCGAATCGAGTCCGATCTCCGCCCTCCGCCGCGCGATTGCCCCGGCGTACAGCGCATACGAATGCCCCGCGCGAAGCGCGTTGACGCGGAATGCGTCGCGCATCTCGTCGAACCATGCGCGTGAATCGTCCGGCACACCCGTGCCGAGGGACTCCACGTCATCCGCGACCGCGTCGAAACGCACCGCCATCGCTCCGAGGTCGGCCAGGGTTTCGGTTTCGAATTCCGCGAGCGCGCCCGCGTCCATCGCGTCGATCTCCGAAAACATTACCGGTTGGGGCTGCGTGGCGGATCCCAGCAGGTAACCGATTTCGTCAAAGGTGTCCTGCCCGGTCAGGTAGGACACCATCTCCTGATTGATGAGCGCATGTTCTTCGAGGGAGATGAGATCGAGCAGGGCGGTCGTCATCGCCCCGGCGTCGTTTCCGAAGATCCCCGTGAACTCGCTCAGCACGTCGGACAGATCCGCACTCGCGTCAAACGTCATCCGCGCGACGGCCCAGTCGCTCAGCCAGTAGCCCCACTCATGCCCCGACGTGAACGTCACGTGTCCGTCGATGTTTTCGTCCGCGAGCAGCCGGATGTCGCGCCAGCGGTTGAGGATGTACACGGGCAGGAAGAGCGGTACGTCGATGTCGAACGACACCCAGTAGGCCGTCTCGGGGTAGTAGTAGACCTTGCGCTCGCCCACACGGTCCAGCATCCATTCGTACATGAAGCGAAAGCTGTCGTTCTCGTAGGTCGGCGCGGGACCGAGCAGGTCGTAGAACTGCACCGTGTGCGGATACACGCCCATGCGCGGGTCGGCGAACTGCGGCAGGAAATTAAAGTTCACCCCGTACGTGTCCGAGTGCTGCCCCGACGAGACGTGCACTTTCACCGAGGCATCCGTGCCGGGGTAGCGCTCCGCGAGGTACGCGACGGTGTTGTCCATCCACGCGACCTGCAACTCGTCGTTCGTCGGTGTGAACTCCGAGGTGCCCATCTCCAGGTTGATGTGGTCCCACGGTACGCGCATGAGGCGGTCGATATTCGCCTCCATCTCCTCGCGGCATTCGCAACCGAACCACGGCACGATCTTCCAGGCCTTCTGCTGCTGAAACACCCACGTCACGACGATACCGATCTTCATGCCGCGCGCATGCGCGTAATCGACGATCGCGCGGAAGTGATCCTCGGTCGCTTCGAAATCGACCGTGCGCAGCAGCTCCCACTGCATGTAGTTCTGGCGATTGCGCACGTGCCAGTCGATCAGACGCTTCGCGTATTCGAGATAGTCCGGCCGGTCGCGCTGCAGGAACTCCGTTGCCTCGATGGGGTGCATCGTGTGGATGTGAAAACCCCGTCGTGCATACGAGGGCGATTCGACGAGGTCGAGCGCCTCCGGGATCTTCCCCTCGAATTCGGGCACGTGGTCCTGTTCCGGGTGAAAGAATCGCATCCCGAGAATCTCGAGCAGCCGATACAGACCAAACTGGACGCCGCCCGCATCGCCGCCCGCAATGACCACGGTCGGCCCAAGCTCGGTGTCCGACCGACGAATTCGGTAGGCTTCCGAGCCCAGTTCGCGGAGTTCGACGCTCGTGAAGGCGGAGTCGGGCGCGTTCGGGTCTTCCAGAATGACGATGAGCGACGCCGCCGTCGCCGGAAGTTCGTTCGCGATGACAACGGCCTCATCGCCCAAGCGCCAGGCCGAGCGGGCTAGCAGCGCCCGGGCGTCGCGCGCCGCCATGTCGATGACCGATCCCGCATTTTCCGGCACGACCAGCACGATCGCCCCGGCCGTGTCGCCGAAATCGTCGTCCGAGGACTCTCCGGAATCGTCGTCATCACCGGCATCGCAAGCCCACGCACCAAATACGACGGCGACGAACAAAGCGAAAAGGAGCGACAGGCATCGACGGGAGCGCACGATCGGCCATCCGGAAGGGTTCGAGGTTGCGAATCGACACGAAGAACGCGTTGCGTTTTTATTGTGCGTCCCGGCGACGGCTTGTCAACGCGGATTTGTGACGACGCGACGGGCGGGACAGCGAACGGGGAGCCGGCTCAGACTGTGGGAATCGCCAAGTCCGGAACTTCGGGGACTTCACCCGTCGGCGGTAGCGGTTCCTCGCCGAGCAGTTTCGACACGAGGATCGTCGCTCCGGCGACCGAGGCCGGCATCATGATGAAATTGAAAACCGGGATCAGCATGTAGACGAAGCAGACCGCGCCGAAACCGAGCGCGGTCGCCTTGTAGCGGAGGATCAGATCCTTCTTTCGGGCGAAGTCCATCCGGCGCACGTCCATGGGGAAGTCCCAGAACTCCCACGCGAGAAAAAAGAACGCGACCACGGTCTGCATCACGGTGGCGAAAATGTTGCCGATGACCGGGAGGAAGTGGAACAGCAGGCAGCCGCCCTGAATGAGCAGGAAGAGAACGATCTTCTTCACCTGTGTCCCGAGCGAACGCACCACATCCGCGACGAGTGACGTGCCCTGAGGCGCGGTTTTTCGACCGAGTCGGATCTCGTCGACCTTCTCGGAGACGACTTCCATGAAGGGACCCGCGAGGATCATCCCCACTGCGGTGAACGTGAAGATGAGAACGAGCGAGAAGACCGCCGCGATGACGAAACCGAGCGCGTAGAACGCGAGCTTCATGTACCAGGTTTCGGGATCCTGGAAGATCCAGTGCAGAAGCGCCGAGAGGTTCGAATAGAAGAACCATGCGCCGAGGCTGTACACGAGCGTGTTGATCGCGACGGGAACCGCGAAGTACTTCATGAGCTTCGGATTGGCACGCATGAAGCGGACACCGTCGAGCGGCGCGGCGAGTCCCATGCGAAACGGCGTCAGCGCCTCCACCTCACGCCTCCAGGCCGAACAATCCGGACAGATCGTTCCACAGCGCGATGAGGTCTTCGAGCACCTGACGGATTCCCTGCGGATCGGGGTCGGCGAAGAAGGAACCGATGTCGATCGCCAGAAAGTCCGGAATCTCCTCGATGGCGAGCGTGAAGGGCTCGTCGATCAGCACGATCGGCAGCACGCCGAGGTACTGGAGCAAGTCGTTCGCCGACGAAAGATGAAACGGATTGGGCTCGAAGTGATCGACGTCGGCCGCGGAACCGTCCTTGAACGCGGCGCCGAGATCGCGCGCGAGGACGCGGATCGCCCACACGAGTTCGGGATCGAGCGTGATCGCGTCGCCGATCATCACGGGATCGATGCCGTCGTTGTAGACGCCGTCGAAGTCGGTGTCGAAATAACGGAGCTGGTCGTCGATCTGCTGGTCGCGCTCGTACGCGAGCTGCACAAACGCCCGGTCGATCCGCTCGAATGCGTTGCCGAAGTCGATGCCGACCTGCTGCATGAATGCCGCGCCGTCGGGGCCTTCGAGCGTCAGCAGATCCGGCGTCTCGGGATTCGCGAGCAGGTCCTCGAGAAAGGCGAGATACATGTCGATGGTCGTGATCGTGTCCGCGCCGTCGGGGACCGTCGGCAGCGCGAGCGACGCGATGTCGATGTCGATGTTGTGCGCCAGCAGGAAATTCAGCAGGCCGTTCATGATCGCGCTGACCGCGCCGATCATGTGCAGGTCGGCCTTGTCGAACTCGCCGCCGAGATTCACCAGCTCGATCTCCATGACCGAGATGCGATATCGCTCGAGATCGAATCGAAAATCGGGTTCCTCGGCGAGCTCGGCGTACAGTCTCTCGGACTGGCTGATCTTGCCGACCAGCACGTCGTCGAGAAATTCGTGGAGCAGATCGCTGAATCCGGGTTTGGTTTCGGCGGCGGCCTTGGCATAGGTCTGCGCGGACGTCGAGCCGAACCCGAACGAGGAGAGCGTGGTGACGAGCTCGTCGATCAGGTTGGTGAACGACATGACGTCGGCGAGAATCGCGCCGAATCGCGCGTCGGTGCTCGTCTCGTCGATTTTCAGGGCCGCATTGAACGCGTCCGACGCGGCGGCACCGTTGCCCTCGACGAGATAACCTTTGCCGATCGAGACGATCTCCTCGAGGCTCGGGTCTTCCTCGGTGTCGAATTTGTATCCGCAGGCCGACAGGCAGACCAGCAACGCGGCCAGTCCGGCGATCATCCACGCACGACGCACGGGCGACCTCTTTTCATGGAAGGAGCGATGCGCCCGACCGGCGCGGCTCATGACGCGAAATGTTTTCCCGTTTTTGCGTCAGTGCGTCAAGCACGCCAGCGTGTCGAAGATCGTGCCCGGGTAATCGAGGCAGACGACGATATCGGTCAGGGCGTCCTTGAAGGCGTTTGCGTCGGGATTCCGGAAAAACGCCCCCAGGTCGATGCTCGTCGTGGGCAGGATCGGAGGCAGGACAAAATCGTCCGGCCATACGTCGTTGAGTGCGGACAGGTCGAAGGCGTTGGACGCCTCCGGATCGATATCGAGTTCCGTTTCGTCCCAAAAACTCGCGCCGGCCAGATTCAGCATCTCGACGACGAGCGGCATCCACATCATCAGACCGTCGGACATCGGGTCCAGATTCCCAAGGATGTATGCTTCGCCCGTGTCTCGCGCGCCGTTGCCGTTGGCGTCGTCGTAACCGAGCGGCCCGTCCGGATCGGAGACCGTCGCCAGCGCCTCGGCCAAATGGAGCGCACCCTGCCCGAATGCGAGCCCGGCACGGGGCATCCGCCACTCGGCCTGCGGATTGGCGAGCAGGAAGTTCGGGAACTCGGGATCGGTCAGGAATCCCTCGATCATGTGCAGCAGGCGTTCGTTGTATTCGTCGGCGTCCATCGAGTCCGCGTCCAGGTTCATGAAGTCCATGAGCGCCGCGAAGTCGAAGTTCAGGTCCACCGCGAGGGCCATGTCGATTCCGCCGCGCAGGAACCGCGTGACGGCATCGATGAACAGAATGTCCGCCCGATCCCACGTCCCCGAAAAGACCAGAAACTCCTCTCCCTGAAGTCGAAGCGGAATCGACCCGACTTCAAAGGTCAAGGAATCGTCGGCAATCGCCGTATCGATGTGCCCGATCATGAGATCGAGGTGGTCGTCGAAGATCTGGTCGATGAACATCTGAATCACGCGACCGGGACCCGGCGCCACTTCGTCGGCGACGCTTCCGTGATCCCCGGAATCCGACCCCGATTTGACGGCGGACTTGGCCGCCGCGCCCGACTCATCCGGCGACAGTGCACCGGCGAAGTTCACACCCTGGTCCGCGAAATTCACGATCTGCAGGACATCGGCAAGCACGAGCCCGAAGTTCGCCTGCGCGTCGCCGGGGCGAACGCGGTCCGCTTCTTCGAAATAGACGTACGCGTCGTCGCCCTGCCCGTCTTCCAGCGCCTGCTTGCCGGCCGACATGAGCACATCGTAATCGGGGTCCGGAGGCGTGCCCTCGATGGACTCCCCGCATCCCGCGGCCAGCAGCAGAATCAGGCAGAATCCGTGAATCCACGCACGCGCCATGCGAAGAACCCCCCACACCGATCCGAATGAATTGATGGGTTATTTCACATTGCCGCAAGTCGTGTCAAACAGGCGCGCGTCGCGCTATTTCGTTTGAATCCACGCTTGATAGGCCGAACGCCACGACTGGTAATCCGCGAGCGCCTGCCCGCCGCCGTGGTGCCGGTTCAGGTGCGTTTCCCAACTCTTCCCGTGAAACACCACGTTGTCCATCAGCGTCGGCAACGCGGTCGACGTCGCCTTGTTCACGACAAACAGAATTTCTCCGAGATCGCCGCCGGGGTGGCTGTCCACGTAGTAGACCACGTCCGTACGCATCCGGTCCGCCTCGGTCTTGCGAAACTCGGGCGGCAGCGGCGCGATGCGCCACGCGCCCTGGTTTTTCTTCAGCTCGACGGCCTTGTGCTTGTATTCGATCATGTTCACGTTCTGGCCGGTCTTGCAGCACTCGCCCATGCCGGCGAGCTTCCACGCCGCCTCCCACGGAAACGCCGATTGGTCCTCGTCATGGCGAACGCACATGCGACGCGGCGCGACGAACGGCATCACCAGAAGCTGGTACATGATCGGTTCGCCGTTTTCGACGCACGTCGCCGCGTCGAAGACATACGGCAACAACGTCTTGCGCTTGTCGGCGAGACTCCCCGACGCCGGATACGCGTCGTCCACGAGGTCGAGGTGCTCCATGTCGGTGATGACCATCCAGGTCGTGACGGGATCGAAGGGCGCGAAAAAGCGCATCCACCCGGCTTTCAGTCCGCCGTCGGAGTCCAGCAGTTTCGCCACCGGCTTGCCGGCGTAAAGCTTCGTCGTTTCCTCGACGGAAAGCCCCACATCCGGAATTTCGACGCGAAACCCGGCGTTGCGTTCCGCGAATGTCGGCACCGTCCACACCGTCGACTTCGCCGCGAATGCGAGCCCCGCCACGAGAGCGACGAGACCGACCGCGAAAACAAACCGTTTCGACATGGCTAACTCCAAAGCCGCGCGGGCGCGGCGGGATCGAGAAAGCGAAGAGCGTTCTCGCGGTAGATGAGCGGCAGATGCTCCCCGGCGAAGGGGTAGCGCCCGACACTGTCGATGGCTTCCTGATAAGCATACGGCACGTTCGGCCAGTCCGATCCGAAGCACACGCGATCCGCGTTGCGGGCCAGGCGCTCCTCGTCGCCGCGCCAGGTGTTTTCGAACAGCGTCGTGCGCGTGTTCACCATGGTCGTGTCGAGAAACATGTTCGGGCAGTCGTCCAGCATTGCGAGAAAGTCGCCGAACTCCGGTGCGCCCATGTGCGGAACGCAGATCCGCAGGTCGGGAAATCGGCGCATCAGCTTCGCGAAATGCGGCACGCCGACAAATTCGTTCGCGACCGGCCCCGAGCCGATGTGCATGGTGATCGGGATTCGGCCCTCGCGGCAGGGCTCATAGAGTGCGTCGAGACGTGGATCGTTGACATCGAAGCGCTGCACGAGCGGCTGGAACTTGAAGCCGTGGATGTGCGGCGACGCGAGCGCTTCTTCGATCGTTTCGCGCAGGTCTTCGTCGTCCGGGTGAACGCTCGCGAAGGGTCGGAAGAGCGGCGCGCGCGCGCCCACCTCCATCATGAAGCGATTGAGCGACCGCGCTACGCCGGGCTTGTGCGGATACGACAGCCCTACCGCCGCGACGACGCCGTGAGCCGCGAGGGTCGCGGCGATGTCCTCGACGTACTCGCGATGCACGGGCCAGTCGCGTGTCTCGAAGTACTCCCACACGGCCTCGAACATGCGTCGTGGAAATACGTGCGTGTGCAGATCGACGATTCCGCCCGGGAATGCGGTCGTCATCGAGATTCCCCGGCGCCGCGTGCCGCCGGTTTGATCATTTCGCGCGCCGCGGCCAGCGCCGCGTCCGTCACATCGAGTCCCGCGAGCATTCGCGCGATCTCCTGTTCCCGTTCTCGACCTTCCACCTCGCGCGTCGTCGTCACCGTCCGTCCCCTGCTCGTCTCTTTTTTCACCACGACGTGCCGATCGGCGAAACCGGCGATCTGCGGCAGATGCGTGATGCAAAGGACCTGATGATCGCGCGCGATGGCGGCGAGCTTGAGCCCCACGATTTCGGCCTGCGCGCCGCCGAGCCCCGAATCGACCTCGTCGAAGACCTGGCAGGGTACGCCGTCCGCGGCCGCGAGGCTGTTCTTGATCGCGAGCAGAATGCGCGAGAGCTCGCCGCCGGAGGCCACGCGGGCCAGCGCGCGCGGCGTTTCGCCCGCGTTGGCCGACAGAAACATTTCGGCGCGTTCCGCACCGTTCTCGTCGATGCGCTGTCCGTCGATTTCGATTCCCGCCCCGGCGGGCAGCGGCTCGAAACGCACCTCGAACTTCGCACCCTTCATTCCGAGATCCGCGAGCTCGGCCTGAACGCGGCGAGCGAGTTTTGTCGCGGCGGCGCGCCGGACCTCGCTCAGCCGATTCGCGGCGGCCGTCAGCTTTTCTTCGGCCGCGCGCGACTCCTTCTCCGCGCCGACGATGGCCGCGTCGAGCGACGAAATTTCGGCCAATTCGCGACTCGCCCCTTCGAACGTGTCCAGCACCGCGCCCAGCGAACCGCCGTATTTTTTCGACAGCATCCGCATGGCGTCGAGACGTTCGTCGATGCGCTCAAGTTCGCCCGGTTCGAGTTCCAACGATTCGAGATATCCCTGCGCGGCGCGTCCGGCATCTTCAGCGGCGGCCGCAAGCGTGGCCAGCGCCTGCGCCATCGGTTCGAAACTCGGATCGATCGCGAGTGCGTCCTCGACCTGCCGCTGCAACCGCCCCGAGCGTTCGGAAATCGACCGCTCCTGCTCCCAGCACTCGGCCAGCACCGATTTCGCCGCCGCTCCCAGCTTCTCGGCGGAGACCAGGACGCGACGTCGATCGCGCAGTCGCTCGTCCTCGCCCCGCTCGAAACCCGACCCCTCGATTTCGCGAATGACAAAGCGAAGGTAATCCGCCCGCGCGGTCGCCTGGCGTTCGCGATCACGCAGGGACGCCAGTCGGTCCCGCGCCGCCACCACGGTCCTATAGCCCTCCACGACCGGCTCGCGAACGTGGGGAGCGGACCCGAATTCATCGAGGATGTTCAGATGCGTTTCGGACGAGAGCAGTCCCTTCGAGTCGTGCTGACCCGAAATGGCGACGAGCGCGTCGCCGATCGCCGCGAGCTGCGCCAGCGTGGCGGTTCGTCCGCCCATGAAAACGCGATTCGGCCCGTTCGCAGTGATGACGCGGCGGATGATGAGCCGCCCGCCCTCCACGAGACCCTGCGCTTCCAGATCGGCGAGCAGCACGGGCACGGTCGTGAGATCGAAAATCGCCTCGACCTCGGCGCTCTTCTCGCCGTGGCGAATCGCGTCGGCGCTCGCGCGACCGCCGACGGCGAGGTTCAGCGCGCCGACCAGGATCGACTTGCCCGCGCCGGTCTCGCCGGTCAGTACATTGAGCCCGGGGCCGAGCGGGAGTGTGAGATCGTCGATGATCGCGAGATGCCGGACGGTGAATTCGACGAGCAACGCCGCCTCCGGCTACGCCTCACCCCAACGCAGTTTGTCTCGAAGCACTTCGAAATAGCTCCGGTTGGGGCTGACGAGCTTGGTGAGGCGGGATTCGGAACGGCGCACGGTGAGGCGACCGCCCACGTCGAAGTGCGTAAATCGATGACCGTCCGCGGTGACGAGGACTTCGCGGTTTCGCGACGTGACCTCGATGTGCACCTCGCGATCGGCCGGGATGAGCATCGGACGAAACGTGAGACTATGCGGGCAGATCGGCGTGAGCAGGATTGTCTGCATGGCCGGGTGAAGTATCGGCCCGCCCGCCGATAGGCTGTACGCCGTCGAACCGGTCGGTGTCGAAATGATGAGGCCGTCTCCCCGCACGAGCGTCACGAGGACGTCGTCAACCATCACCCGCAGCTCGATAACGCGCGCCTCATCGGATTTGTTGACGACGAACTCGTTGAGCACGGATCGGTGAAGAGGCGGGCCGCCGTCGACCCGATACTCTCCGTCGAGCATCATGTGCTCGCGCGTCCGCAATTCCCCGGCGAGGGCGAGGCGAAGCGTGTCGTAGAGTTCGCCGATACCGACCTCGGTGAGAAACCCGAGTCGCCCGAAGTTGACGCCGAGCACGGGGACGTCGCGTTCCTTGGCCAATTGCGACGCGGCCAGGAAGGTGCCGTCGCCGCCGAGCACGACGAAGACATCCGCGCGATTCGCGAGTTCTTCGGAATCGACGCCGTGGTCGATCCCGTACCGGGACAGTTCCGTCAGATAGAGCGGTTCGACGCCGTTTTCACGGCACCATGAGATGAGCGTCCGCGCCGCTTCGCCGGCATGAGGGTTGGCACGAATCACCAGGATTCCGACGCACTTCACAGGGCCGCTCCGGTCGAATTCGCGACACCCTAGCAAAGTCGGTCCACGCGGGAAAGGGCCGCCCGCCTCGTTTCGCCGGCTCGCAACCCGGGTTACATGGGCGGCACGGAACGAACGATCGACGCGTGATATCCGCCGGTGTCGGGATCGCGCTCGGTCAGATCGAGTTGGCGGTCTTCCAGCACGTCGTTGCCGTCGCGGTCGCGCAGCACCTTGACCGTCGGCCGAAAGACGTCGCCGCGCGACGCATCGACCACGAGCGCGGTTTCTTCCGTCGTGAGCTGAACGTACGTGCCGGGGGGATACATCCCGAGTGCGACCAGAAAGTGCGCCAGCATGCGCGGCTCGAATTCCGCGCCCGCCATCTTGATCATGCGCAGCGGAATCTGCTCCGGATGCGTGTAGACGGAACCATGCATGAGATTGTCGTAGATGCTGGCCATCGAGATGATCGCCGCCGCGGTGCTCATCGCGCGCTTGTCGGCCAGGTGCGGGAATCCCTCGCCGTTGAACTGGCGATGGTGCTCGAACACCGCGATCTCGGCGAGCAGCGGCACGCCGGGAATCGAACGCAGGATGCCGAGCCCGCGGATCGGGTGCTCCACGTAGATCCGATTGTCGTCGGAGATGAGCACCACGCCGTCCCTCGTCTTCGGCGGGATATCCATGAGACCGATGTCGTGCAGCAACCCGGCGGTCACGACATCCGGCAGCAACGTCGGGGACACGCCCATGGCCCGCGACGCAAGGTACGCGATGATCGCGGTGTTGATGCTGTGCGCGAACAGGTCGTCGGTGGCGTGCCGCGTGTGCAGTCGCGACGCCACGGCGAAGGAGTCGACCTGCATCGCCGCGACGAGCCGGTCGCGCAGCTGATTGAGCAGGTCGAGCGTCGGCGTTCGCCGGGGGTCCACCAACGAAAGGCCGAATGCCTTGAGCGCCTGCTTGAGCGACGCGTAGATGTCGCGGGCTTCATCGGTATCGGTCGAGACGATCGCTCCGCCCTTGGCGATGTCCACGCGTTGGATGATGAGGTTCTTGATGCCGACGCCGGCCAGCGCGGTCATCGGGTCGCCGCCCTTGTCCCAGATCTCGTGCGGCGCGAGCACGAGACCGAAGAATGCCACGATCTCCGCCGGCGTCACGCCTTTGCGCACGGTGAGCGAGTCGATCTGCCGACCCGCGAGCGTCTTGTAGAGCGGCTGCACGTGCGGCATCAGGCGCGAGAGCGGCACGCGGTCGTACACGAACTCGCCGCCGAGCAGGACGATCGTCCACGATTCGTCGTGTTCAAGGTGGTCGCGCATCTGCGCAATCACCTTCTGGCTGCTCGTCGTGAGAAGCGGGTGCCCCTCGGGGTAGAGGGTCCTGCTGCGCATCGTGAGCGTCAGAGACTTCAGGATCTCCTCGGTGTGACGAAGTCGCGTCCGCTGGTCCTGCCCGGTCCCCGTGAGTACCCCGCTCATGGCGTATCCTCTACCGCGTCGTGCCGACGACCGAGACAATCGAGGCAGATCTGCCGGATCGACTTGTTCCAGCTCTTCGAACCGCGCACGAGCGCCTGCACGGCCTCCGCGCCATCGAACCTCGTCAGGGCGTCGGCGGCGGCGCGCACGACCGTCTCGCTGTGTCGCGACAGAAGTCCGCCATTGACATAAGACCCGAGCGTGGGAATCGCCACTTTGACGCGGATTCCGCCGAGGGCTTTGATCGCGAGCAACTCGGCCTGCTCGTCGCCGAAAAACGGCGGCTTCTCCGAGAGCTGTTTCACCAGGAATTCAGCACCCCGGTGCGAGTCTGTGAAGTGCGCCATGGAGAGAATCGCCTGATGGCGGACCGATGAATCACCATCCCGGACCAGGCGGATGAGGGTTTCAATCGCGGTGCCGTCTTTGGATACCCCGAGCGCGCGGGCGACTTCCTTGCGCACGCGGACTTCCTGGTGACGAGAGGGTTTGTCGAGGAGTTCCACCATGTCTTCGGGTTTGAGACGCGCGATCACCGCGACCATATTGCGTACGACGTACCAGAGCGGATGACCGAGGTATCCCGTCGCCTTTTCCACGCACTTGTCGCCGGCCTCGCCGAGGACGTCGATCAGGATCGCACGCGTCGCCCGGTGGTCCTCGCGGGTGAGCGCGTCGAAGACGGCGTCCCACGCGGCCGGCCCCATCGCCGTCAGGATCCGCGAAATCGCCGGACTCTCCTCCTTGCCCCACTCGTTGAGAGCACGAACCAGATCGCCAGTCAGTTCGGGCTTCCGGATGCGCACCAAAACGCCACGCGCCACCCGTTGCGAGAGTTCGTGGTCGTTTTTCTTCGACGCGTGTTTTCTCAGAAGCCGAATCGCGCGGTCGGCGAGCGCATAGCGACCCGTTTCGATGAGAGTCAGGATCCGCTCGTCCATGCCCAGCGCGTAGAACTCGTAGGCGTCGTTGCCCCGGGCGAGTTCGAGCAAATCGACAAGGTTGTCGGTCGCCCTCTCCTCCATCACCGGTTCGGCCATCTGGCGCAGGATCTCGGGCATCTCGACGTACATGTTTTCGATGTACTCGTAGATCGGCATCTCGCGGGACACCTGATCGCCCTGCGTGCCGGAGATCGTCTCGGCGAGCCGTTTCATCCCCGCGCGATCCTGGGGGAGCTGCTGGGCGCGGTTCATCTTCTCGGCGAAGCGCGTGTCGTGGCGCAGGTCGAAGTCGGCCACGATGCGCCCGATCTCACCCAGAATCTCGGTCTCGTTTCGGGCGTTGACGTAATATTGATAGGTCTTCAGGAACTCGGCGTCCGACGAATAGTCGGGGTGCAGCCCCTCGAAGAGCGACTGCGCGATCTGGCGCGACCGGTAGGCGGCGAGATGCTCGGCGACCGACTGCCCGAAGATCGTGCGGTCCAAGTTCGCGTGATCTTTGTCGAGACGCACCGCGTGTTGCATGACGATATAGCGGGTGACCGGGTTGAGGTGGTCGAGCGCGCGCTTCAAATCGTTTTGAAACACCGCCGCAGCCTCCGCGCCCTCGGCCTGCGAACCGGCGGCGAGCGAACCCATCATCTGAATGAACAGGTCGGCGGTTTTCGACGCCTCCTCGCGGTCCGCGTCGCGGGCGATCGCGCCGTCGAGGATCGAGGCGAGGCGAGGCGCGTTCTGAATCAGACCGCGCATGAAGTCGAGATCGGCCGCCGAGATCTTCTCGTGCGTCGCGGCGAATCCCTTCGAAAGCCGCCTCCAGACCTCGGCATCCGAGAGCGCATCGAGCTTCACCTCGAGGTCGCCATCCGAGATCTTGTAGTCGATTTCGGTGATTTCGACGGAGGTGATCCCCTTGAGCGCGAGGAGCTTGCGGTATCCACCCGTCTGCCGGGCTTCGAAGGGATCGACATCAAGCGTGTTCAGAAACGACGCGAGCTCCTGCCGCCCCACGCCCTGGTGGAAAATGATCTGGCTGACGCTATGCTGGTGCAGCGCGCGCGAAAGCGTCGTCACCGCTTCCTCGCCGACGCGTTCCTCGCCGTCCACATAAAGGCGGTCGTGGCCGACGTTGATGACCATGGCCGGTCGCTGGTGGAAGTACTGTTCAAAATAAAGAAGAAGCAGGTCGAGCGCGCGGTCTACCGTGGGATGGCCGCTGGGGTACATGTTGTGCTTCTTGATGAGGCGGGCGAAGCCGGAAAGGACCAGACTCGTCGGCGAATTGCTGTGGAAACTCTGGACCATCACGTCCCCCGACTTCGCATCACGTCCCCGGAATTCTCCGGTTCACCGGCACGACACGCATCACCAGTCCCAAGCCTTGATCGCGATCTCCATTGCTATCGGCGGAAATCGGACAAAGCTGAACACGCCATCGGGCGACACTGACCGGCGGTCACCGGTTGCTGGAATGCTCCGATGGTCTTCGATGCGGATTCGCGTCGCCGTGCGTTCGACCGGCATGACCACGATTCTCGATCGGGTAACGACCCGTTCTGATGGAGGTTTCCCGAGAAAAATACACCGAAGGCGGGACGGCTGGCAATTCCAGCCGAGTGGAAATTACGATTTTTCCAATTCGCGCGAAAATTCGTCGAACTGAACCGAGGAACCCGCGCAAACGAGGATGTCGCCCACGGAAAGAGGCTCGTCCGCATCGGGGACCCCGCCTTCAGACAACCCCGTTTGGTGTGCGCTGCGGCGGGCAAGGCAGTGAATGCCCCACCGGGCCCGCAGGCCGATCTGCGCCAGGGTCCGGCCCGCGAGCCTCGCAGTCACAACGATCTCGCGGGTTTCGTATCCCTCCCCAAATTCCAAGGCGCTGAACAGATCCCCGTTTGCGGTGTGCTGAATGACGCGAAGCCCCCCGCTCGACTGGCGCAATAGCTCCCGATTGTAGGTATCCAGGATGACGGTCCGCGGCAAAACACCGACCAGTCTCGGATCGTCGGCGCCAGCCACGACGGGCAATTGTTCCTGACTGCGCAGGGACGACATTCTCACGCATTCGGCCAGCGTCATTTCCGGCGTCGCGTTGGCCGAAGCCGGGAGCATGACGTCCTGGGCCAGGACGAGCTGATCGAGACCCGTTTCCGCCATCACGGACTTGATGAGGTGGATATTGATCCGCCCGGCCAGACAACCGTCGGCATCGGTGACGTAGATCTCGGCGTGCCGCGAGGCGAGAACCGCGTCGATGACGCCCTGGAAGGAGAGGTTGCGGGGAATCGTCACGAAATCCGTCTGCATCACGTCGTTGACGCGGACTCGGGCCAGCACCGCTTCTTCCCGGCTCGACGCGATGACGATCCCCGATCGAGCGAGCTTGAGCGTGTAAATCGACTCCCGCGAAATGACCCTCGCGAAGACCGTCGCCAGCGCGCACGCGATCATGAGCGGGAGGATGATGGCGTACCCGTTCGTCATTTCGAAGACGATGAGCATGGCGGTCAGGGGCGCATGCGTTGCCGCCGCCACCACGGCGGCCATGCCGACGACCGCGTAAGTTCCGGACGGCGCGAATTGGACGAACGGCAACCATCGCGCGGCGAACAGACCGATCGCGCCGCCGAGTGCCGAGCCCATGACCAGACTCGGGGCGAAAACGCCCCCCGAACTGCCCGACCCCAGCGACAGGCACGTTGCCGCCATCTTGGCGACGACGATCACGAGGAGAATTCCGGGGGCGAACTCGGCGCGAAAGATCCGGTCGATCACGTCGTACCCGACGCCGAAGACCTGGGGCACGCCGATGCCGATCGCTCCGACGACCGCCGCCCCGATGGCGGGCCGAGCCCAGTCGGGGACCTTCTTCATCGCCCCGAAAACGTCTTCGGTGGCGTAAAGAAGTTTCTTGTAAGTCACCGCGACGAAGCCCGCGACAACCCCGAGAACGGCATATACGCCCATTTCCCACGGCGAATTGAGAACGAAGTCGGGCGGCGCGACGAACGCCGAGGTCGCGCCCAGCACCGACCGCGCAACCACGGTGGCGACGACGCTGGCGATTGCGAGTCCCGACAGGGCCGTCAGCGCGAAATCCGCGAGGATGATCTCCATCGCGAAAAACATCCCCGCGATGGGGGCATTGAAACTGGCCGCGATACCCGCCGCCACGCCGCAGGCGACCAGGTACCGCATCCGCTCCTCGTCAATTCCCAACACCTGCCCGCTGACCGAACCGAAGGTCGCGCCGATCTGCGCAATCGGCCCTTCGGGACCGAGGCTCGATCCGGTTCCGATGGAGAGCGCACTCGTCAGGATCTTGACGAAGGCCACGCGACCGCGAATAACGCCGCCGCGCCGCGCCACCGCGTCCATGACCTCCGGAACGCCGTGACCGCGCGCGTCGGGCGCCCAGTAACGCAGGATCGGCCCGACCAACGCGGCTCCCGCGACCGGGACCGCGATCTTGAGCCAGGGCGGGAACGCGGCGAAGCCCTCGGCGGCGGCGCTTGGATCGAGATGACCCCACCAAACCGCAATGCGCATCGCGCCGTTCCCGATCAATTCGATGACGTAATGGAAGGCGATTGCGCCGAGCCCGCCGATGAGCCCGATGAACGCGGCCATCACGAGCAGCGTCCACTCAGCGCCCGCCTGCCAGTGCTCCAGCCGCGGTCTCAGGAAGATAAGGGCGCCACCGGCGATCGCCCGAAGTCGCGACATGAGGGTTCGTCTCATGTCGGCACGATTCGGAACGGTGGTTTGGATGGGCAAAACATGCGCCTTGTCTAGACGAATGAGCCCTCATGTCAAGCGAAAATGACGCGACGCGTAGCCTCGACGCGAATCGATGCGACCCCTTCGCCATGAGGGGTTCAGACCTTGACTTCACTACCCCCCTCTCCTAAGACACAAGGGTTCGACCGAACCAACGTCATCGTGAAATTTTCGCGCGCGGAACTCGCGCCGGTCGGTCGTTCGAGCGGCGTAGCAACATCGAACGCGAAGAGACATCGAGCGGCGGAGCGCCATGCGAATTTCGAAACTCGTCGTTGGGATTTGTGTTCTCGTCCTGTGCGGCGTCACTGCGGTTGTCGCGTCCGCCGCGCCGCTGGGCGGACTTTCGTACAACATCGGCAGCAATGGCTTCGCGTTCTCAGCGGGACCGGGGGTCGGGTTCGTCCAGCGCGACGTGCATGTGCTGGAAAACGAGCGCGCGGTGGACGAAGCGTCGAGTTCACGCCTGCTGCTCAAAGCCGACGTCGCGCCGGTTTATTTCCTCGACGTGTACGGCATCATCGGCATGGCCGACTATCAGCTCGACGACGCCGACTTTCGCGGATCGCTCGCTCCGGCGTACGGCGGCGGCGGCCGGTTGATGCTGTTGCCCTACGGCTTGAAGACCGATTTGAATCTGTCGCTCGACGCGCAGTACCTCGGCTACCGCACCGAGGACCACCACGTGAAGGCACGGATCGACGAGACGCAGATCGCTCTCGTGCTCGCCTACAAGCTCCACGGCCTCGTTCCCTACGGCGGCGTCAAATACAATCCCGTCAAAACCCAGTTCGCCGGCGACGACAACGACCTGCTCAACGATCAGGAGTACGGAATCTTTCTCGGCATCGACTACTTCGTCACGCCGAACGTGTTCTTCTCGGGCGAGCTGTCGATCTTTTCCGAGACCAGTTTCTTCGCCATGGTGGGATACAACTTCCCGTCGATCCACAGTCGCTGATCGCGCGCCCCCGCCGGGGGTTCACATTTCAAGGAGCCGCTCATGGATTTCTATCTCGATACCGCCGACCTCAAGGAAATCGCTCAGGGCGTGGCGTGGGGCCTCGTCGACGGCGTGACCACCAATCCGTCCCTGATCGCCAAGACCGGAGAGACGTTCGAGTCTCTCGCTCCGAAGATCACGAAGATGGTCAAGGGCCCCATCAGCCTCGAAGTCATCAGCGACGACCACGAGGGCATGCTGCGCGAGGCGCACCAGCTCGTGAAGATCGCCAAAAACGTCGTCGTGAAGATTCCGATGACCGAAGAGGGCATGATCGCCACGCGAAAGCTCGCCTCCGAGGGCATCCCCGTCAACGTCACGCTCATCTTCTCGCCCACGCAGGCCCTCATCGCGGCCAAGGCGGGCGCGAGCTACGTGAGCCCATTCCTCGGGCGCGTGGACGACATCTCCTACGACGGTCTGGAACTCGTCGAGAAGATCGTGGACATTTTCCAGAACTACGACGTGGCGACGCGCGTTCTCGCGGCGTCGATCCGCCATCCCGTGCACGTGGTGGAATGCGCGCTCATGGGCGCGGACATCTGCACCATGCCGTTCAAGGTCCTGCAGCAGCTCTTCCGACATCCGCTCACGGACAAGGGGATCGAGCTGTTCAAGGCCGACTACGCAAAGATCCCCAAGGCACCCGCTCCGTCCGCCAAGAGCGGCAGCAAGAGCGGCAGCAAGGGCGGCATCAAGAGCGGCAAGAAATCGAAGAAGGCCTAGCGCCTCACACGACGCTTTGCGGATCCATGTCGACACGCCACGCCAGCGTGGACGGCGCGACGCGGTCGTGTGCCTTTTTCGCCGCCGCGATCAGGCGGTGAAGATCTGCGGGGGTTTGAGCGCGCAAAAAGACCTGAAAACGAAAACGGTTCTTGACGCGGGCGATCATCGACCGCGCGGGCCCCAGCACGGCGTCGGCTTCGAGGGAAAGTTCCTTGGCCGCCTTACGCGCGCCCTTCGCCGCGGCCAGCGCCGCGCTGCGCGCGGCGTCGCGGTCGGGCCCGCTCACCCGAACGAGCGCTGTCCGGGCAAACGGCGGAAACCACGACACCTTGCGTCGGTTGATTTCAAGTTCATAAAAGCGTTCGAAGTCGTGCCCGGAGGCGCACGTCACCGCGTAATGATCGGGATTGTAGGTCTGCATCACGATGCGTCCCGGTGCTTCGGCGCGGCCTGCGCGGCCCGAGACCTGCGTGACGAGCTGAAACGTCCGCTCCGCGGCGCGAAAATCCGGCATCGAGAGAGAACTGTCGGCTTGTAATACTCCGACGAGCGTGACGTTCGGAAAGTCGTGTCCTTTGGCGACCATCTGCGTGCCGAGCAGGATGTCGGCCTCGCCCCGTCGAAACGGCGTGAGCACCCGTTGGTGTCCCTCGCGTCCGGCCACCGTGTCGCGGTCCATGCGCACCACGCGCGCCGAGGGAAAGAGCCGCGCGATTTCGTGCTCGACCTGCTCGGTCCCGAGCCCCGCGTAAAACAAACGCTCGCCACCGCAAACGCGGCACGTGCGCGGCGGGGCGTACTCTCGATCGCAGTAGTGGCAGACCGCCTTTTGGCGCGACGCGTGAAACGTCAGGGACACGTCGCAATCGAGGCACTGCGCCGACGCACCGCACGCGAGACAGAAGACGTGGGTGGAGTATCCGCGACGGTTGAGCAGCAGAATCGTCTGCTCGCCGGCTTCGAGATTCTCCCGTAACGCTGTGGCGAGGGACGGAGAGAAGATCATGCGGGCATGAGGAAGGTCGTCACCCGGTCGATCCGAGCGTGGTTTTCGGGCGAGTTCCTTTTCCAACGGACGCAGATCCACCACCGACACCGGCGGCATGCCACGCCCGTGGACGCGTTCGCGCAATTCGAGAAGCTCGTATCGGCCCGACTTCGCGCCATGAAAGGTCTCCATGCTCGGCGTCGCCGAACCGAGCACGACGGGGCATTTTGTTTCACGTCCCAGCCAGATCGCCAGATCGCGCGCGTTGTAGGGCAGCGCGTCGTCCTGTTTGTACGAACCGTCGTGCTCCTCATCGACAACGACCACGCCGAGATCATCGAACGGCGCGAAGATCGCACTTCGCGCGCCGATCACGACGCGTTTTTCGCGCCGACGCACGCGCCGCCACAGGTCGTAGCGCTCGCCGGGCGCGAGCCCCGAATGACTCGCGCCGACCGCATCGCCAAAGCGGCCGACGAACCGCCCCACGAGTTGCGGCGTCAGCGCGATCTCCGGCACGAGAACGAGCGCGGGCCGTCCCGCCGCGAGCGCGCGCTCCACGAGACGCAGGTACACCTCGGTCTTGCCCGACCCCGTCACGCCGTGAAGCACGAACGTGCGGTGCTCGCGCGCGTCCATGGTCGCGCAGACCCGGCGCACGGCCGCGCCCTGCGCCGCGTTCAGCACCGGCGGAGCTTGATGGTCGGCGTCGATCGACGCCTGACGATAGACCTCGCGCGAATCGATGCGGAACCATCCCGCCGCGGCCAGCGCACGCAGGTGCGCCCGAGGATCTGCGTCGATCAGATCGGCGATTTCGCCGCCGGTCACGGCGCGCCCCGCCGTGACGACGGCCTCCAGCACGGCGAGCCGCTTCGGCGAACGCACCAGCGCCGCGCGGGCCTCTTCAAGATTCGCCCCCGTCGCGGGCGCGTACATGGCGATCGTCTTCGCGCAGATCGCCGGCATGCGCATCTGCACGTGCGTGAGGACGAGCCCGTCGCGCACGAGCGTTCGAAGCTGCGTCTCGCGGAACGTCGGAACCCGTTTCGGCAGCGACGCGACGGCGATACCCGGCGGCTCCTCGGCCAGCGCTTCGAGCAACACCATCAGCGCCTCGCGCACGGAGCCCTCTTCGCGCAGCGCCGCGCGCCCGGCGTCGGTGATCTCGGCGATGCGCTGCGTCGATTGCAGGATGCCGGCGGGCAGCGCTGTTCGCACAACCTCGCCGATCGGGGCGAGGTAGTAGCGCGCCATGAACTCGAACATGCGGACCTGCAAGGGACCGAAGAACGGTTCCGTGGCGAGCGGCTCGATCGCCGGGAGCACCTCGACGTCCACGGGCGCTTCGACCTCCGTGTGCAGAACGAAGGCGGACACGTGGCGTCGCCCGAAGGGTACGACGAGGCCCGTCCCCACGGAGACCTTGCCGGGCCAGTCCTCGGGAATTCGATAGTGGTAAGTGCCGGGGGCGGTCAGGGCGACCGCGGTTTCGACGCACATCTCCCGACGATCGACAGCGCTCATCGGCGTCTCACGACGCGGCAAATCGGGCCAGCAGCTCCCGCAGTCGGTCGGCCAATTCCGGCCGTTTCAGGGCGTACGCGATGTTGGCTTCGATGAAGCCGAAGATGTCGCCGGCGTCGTGGCGCGCGCCGCGAAGCACTTGGGCAAACACCCCACCGCCTTCGCGGGCGTTCAGAATGTTGAGTGCGTCCGTAATCTGGATCTCGCCGCTCGCGCCCCTGGGCGTCGCGTCGATGCAGTCGAAAATCTCCGGCGGCAGAATGTATCGCCCGATAATGGCGAGATTCGAAGGCGGATTCGACCTCGGTTTTTCCACCATGGCGCGCAGGGGATAGGGCTCGGCATCGCTCGACGCGCAATCCACGATGCCGTAGCGGTGCGTCGTCTCCACCGGGACCTCATAGACGCCGACCACGGCGCGGCCGCATCGCTCGTAGGCGTCGATGAGCTGGCGCGTCGCGGGGGGATCGCCGTCGAACATGTCGTCGCCCAGCAGCACCGCGAAGGGCTCGTTGCCGACGACGCCCCGAGCGCATCCGATAGCGTGTCCGAGACCCAGCGCCGTCTTTTGGCGCACCGACTGAACCTCGACCATTTGCGAAATCTCGCGCACGAGTTCGAGGCGCGCGGTATCGCCCTTTTCCTCCAGCCACTTTTCGAGTCCGAAGGAGCGGTCGAAATAGTCCTCGATCGCGCTCTTGCCCGCCGCACTCACGAAGATGATCTGCTCGATGCCGGACTGGTACGCCTCCTCGACGATGTAGTGGATCGTCGGTCGATCCACGATCGGCAGCAGTTCCTTGGCCACGACCTTGGTGGCGGGCAGAAAGCGCGTCCCGAGGCCCGCCACGGGGATCACGGCCTTGCGGACGGTTTGGTGCGGGGAGCTTCCGGATTTCGATTCGCTCGACATGTCCCTCTCGTCATCGGCACGAAGACGCGGTTGGCTTCGAATGGCCTAACCTACCGCGCGGGGGCGACGCGATCAACACGGGGAGACATGGGCGCGCGAAAGGCGATCTTCGGGAATCGGTGGGAGAATATGATCTGGATACACGTAGACGAGAATATATGAATTCCTTAGTGTGTCGCCCTTGTGTCGCCCAGGTGAATTTTGGGTGGCATTTTGGAGGCGCCATGAGACGGTTCGCGGCCTGGAATTTCTCGATTTCCATTCAACTCTTTCTCGCACTCTCCCTGCTGGTGGCGACATTCGGCTGCGCCGGCGGCGATGACGATGACGATTCCGGGGCGACGGATGACGACGTTGCCGGCGATGACGACGCGACCTCGGATGACGACCTTGCCGACGACGACGCGGACGACGACTGGATTCCGCCCACGACGCTCGACCTGACCCTCGTGCCGGAGCCCGACGACGCCGCGCCGCTAGGATATTCGCTCGTCGAGGGGCCGGGCGAGCCGCGCGAAATCCGAAACGACCTCGGCGTGGAACCCACCCGCGACGAGAATGGGGCCGAGCCGCTGTCGATGGCCTACTACCTGAGTATGGCCGACTTTCAGCTCACCGACGAGGAGTCGCCGACGCGTCTGACCTTCTTCGATTCCAACCAGATCGTCGGCGGAGGTTTCAGCGCCGCCTACCGCCCGCACGAGGACGTCTCGCCCCACCTTGTGAACTCACTCATCCGTACCGCGAACGCGATTCAGTCCGGGTACGGACGCGATTTCGACTTCGCGGTCGTCCTCGGCGACCTGACCGACAACGCGCAGCACAACGAAATGGCGCTGGTCATCGACGTGTTCGACGCGAACGGCATCACCACCGGCGTGCCCGGCTGGGCGCGGCCCGACAGCGGCGATCTCGATATCGATCCGGACACCGGGCGAAACCGCGGCGAGCGCAATTTCGGCATTCAGGAGGAAGACGGCGACGGCAACTCGATCAACGCCTTCGACCGCCCCGGCCTGCCGAATTCCAACGCGGATTTCCCCACGGTCGGGCTGCGTCGCGCGGACGGATCGCAAGTCCCGTGGCTCGCCGTGCTCGGCAATCACGACGTGCTCAACACGGGGAACTTCGATCCCGATTCCGGACTGACCTTCTATTCGCGCGAAGACTACGTGTCCGCTCTGTCCCACTACGGCTATATCTCGGGCGTGGCGGCGGTGATCCAGTACATGCAGGACAACCCCGGCCAGCCGGTTTATATCGATGGCGGGATTTTCGGTCTCGACCTCGACTGGCAGACGGTGCTCGATCTGCTGAACCTGCTCGGCCTCGTGCCGGACGACCTCTCCGCCGACCTCGACGGGCGCTTCGACATGGACGTGCTGCTGAACGGCACCTACGACGACCCGAGCGACGACGGCGTGCCCATCACTCCCGATCCCGGCCGCGAGTTCCTCGGTCGCGACGGCTCCATCGCCATACTCCATGAAGAGGGCCATGGCTTCATCGACCGCAACGATGACGGCGTCACCGACGGCGCGGACGGCGGCTGGTACGCGCTCGACTGGGTGGACATCACCGGACAGGAAATGCCGCTGCGTTTTCTGGTGCTCGACACGACGGATGCGGGCTTGCTCGCCGCGGGCGGCATCAGCAATCGTCAGTTCGAGTGGATCGAGGACGAACTCGACCGCGCCGAGCAGGACGACGTGCTCGTCATCGTCAACTCCCATCATGCCGAGGCCAGCACGCCCAACGGCGGCGACCGGCTGACGCAGCTTCTCGGCACGTGCCCCAACGTGATCCTGCATCAGATCGGCCACGGTCACGAAAACGCGATCATCGCGCACCACTCCCCCACCGAGGATCCCGCGCTCGGTTACTGGGAGGTGCAGACGCCCTCGACGATCGACTTCCCGCAACAGGGTCGCGTGGTCGAACTCGTCGATTATCGCGATGGAACGGGATCGATTCTCCTCACGCTCTTCGACCACTGGGGCATCGTCGGCGACGATTCCGACACGCTCGGCGAAACCGGCCGTGAACTCGCGTTCGAGGACGCGATCCGCAAGGGCTACGAAGGCGGCGCGTCGCTGGGCGGCATGGGCGGACCGGCGGACCGCAATCGTGAGCTGGTCTTCGCGATCCCACCGTCCGTCGCGGATCGTCTGGCGTCGTTCGACAACGGAATGGAGATCACGTCCGCGGAACGCCTCGGAAATTAGCGCTTCTCGATCCGAAGTCCACGGGTGCACATACGCGTCCCGGCGAGTCGGAACGAAAAGAGACGGAGGCCGTCTCCACCACGTTGCGGCGCGGCGCGCGGTCTTGTTAGATAGCGGCCCTGGAGAGACGAGTGATTCGCATCGCCGTTTGGGCCGCACTGCTCGCGCTGATCGCGCTGTTTCCCGCTTCCGCGTTTGCGGCGAGCGTTTACGACTCGTCGTATCGTTGGCGTGCGTTCGAAACCGACCATTTCGAGATCGTTTACCACGACGGCGCCGAGTTCATCGCGCGCAAGGCGGCGGTCGTCGCCGAATCCCAGTACGGCGCGCTCACCAAGCTCTTCCATTGGGAGCCTCGCCGGAAAATCCGCCTCGTCATCTCGGACGACGTGGATGACACCAACGGCTCGTCGTCGATGACCCCGTGGAACACGATGCGGATCTACGCCGCCCTGCCCCATGCGGAGGACCGTCTGGATCACTACGACGACTGGATTCGCGCCATCATCACGCACGAACTGACACACGCGATTCACCTCGACTCGGCGCGCGGCGTCCCGCTCGGATTGCGTTACACGTTCGGGCGCTGGCTGTTCCTGCATCACATGCAGCCCATTTTTCAGGTCGAGGGCCTCGCCGTCTGGACCGAAACCGAACTGACAACCATGGGCCGCAACCGGTCGAGCGTGTCCGACATGATGCTGCGCGCGGCGGCGATGGAAGACCGTTTTCCGAGCGTTGACCTCGCGTCGAGCTGGACGCGCCGCTGGCCCTCGGGCGGCACGCCGTACATCTTCGGCGGGATGTTTCACGACTACATCGCGCGCCACAACGATCCGAACACCATCGGCGACTACTCGTATAAACATGCCGGTCAGATCTGGCCCTTCATGTTCAACATCAACGCCAAGGGCATCTGGGGAAAAAAGGTCAAACACCTATGGCGCGACTTCGAGAGCGAAGCGCGTGAGAAAGCCCAGCGGCAATACGGCGAGATCGCGGCCCGGGGCATCACGCCTCTGCGCGAGCTTTCGTCGGGCGGCCGCCAGCAGCGCCGGCCGCTGTGGATCGACGATCGGCGGATCGTCGTCGAGGAACACTCCCCGACACGCCACGCGCGGTTGGCGGAGTACGACCTCGATACCGGCGAGGACGAGACGCTCGTCGAGACCGAACTGACGGGCGGCGCGGCGCACCCGCCGGGCGGCGGCATCGTCTTCGCCCAGCATTCGAAGCGTGAACCCTTCACGCAGTATTATGACCTGTTCGAACTGGCAAACGGCGACCTTCGCCGAATCACGCGCGAGTCGCGGCTGCGCGATCCCGCGGCGACGCCCGACGGAAAGTCGGTGTACGCCGTCGATCAGGAGATGGGCCGCACCCGAGTCGTGCGCGTCGATGTGGCGACCGGCGCGATCACCGTCCTGTTCGGCTACGACCGATTCCCCTTCTTCACGCAGTTCGGCCCTCCCGCCGTGTCGCCCGATGGAGAAACGCTAGTCCTGTCCCTCTGGCACGACGACGGCAATCGAGACCTCTTCGCGTATGACATCGCATCGGATCGCTTCAAACGGCTCACGGCGCACCCCGGGCGCGACATCGATCCCGCGTTCTCCGCCGATGGCCGTTATCTGTTCTTCGTCTCCGACCGCACCGGCGTGCACAACGTCCACGCCCTCGACTTCGCCCGCGAAAAACTCTTCCAGGTCACGAACGTCGTCACGGGCGTCTTCGAACCCGCACCCTCACCCGACGGTCGCCATCTGGCGATGATCTCGTACTCATCGTACGGTTTTGACCTCGCGGTCACGGATCTCGACCCCGCCGCGTGGCGCGAGGTTGCTCCCGACCCAATTCCCGAAGACGCCGTGCTGTGCGGGACGATCAGCGCCTCCGTGGACCGCGCCGCCAACGACCTCGCGCCGCCCGAACGCGAGTATAGCCCGTGGTCGACGCTGATTCCGTCTTACTGGAAGCCCCTTTACTCGTCCGAGTGGGTGGACGGCGAGATGATCTCGAATCTCGGATTCACGACCTCCGGCATCGATTCGATCTTTCGGCATTCGTGGCTCACGAGCTTCGTGTACGACCTTGACCACAACTTTCCCAACATCTACGCCACTTACGCCTACGACGGATTTCGTCCGACCCTTCAAGCCACATTCTCGCGCTCGGGTCTCGATTGGGGACATGTCGCGGAGGACCCGACCGGCGACACCTTCACCGTGTTTCAGGACCGCATCGCCGGGGCGATCGGCGCGTCGTATCGGTTCACGGACGAGCTCGCCACGTTCGCGCATTTCACCGCCGCCCACTCGGAGAATCACGTCGGCACCGTCAACGTGCGCAACGAGATTCCGAACGGTGGTTGGCTGGCGGGACCTCGCTTCGGATTCTCCGCCTCGACCGGGAAGTCCTACGCGATGTCGATCTCGCCCGAGGACGGCGGCTTTTACGTGATTTCCGGCGCCGTCGACCACGAGGCGTTCGGCTCCGATTACAACGTGCTGTCCGGCGTCGTCGCCGCGACGCAGTACGTCTCGCTTCCGTTTCGCAACAACGTCCTGCGTTTCGACCTCAAGGCCGGTGCGGTGCAGGGCGACGACCGCTACCGGGGCGGATTTCGCGTCGGCGGCACGGTCGAATCCGACCTCACCGCGCAGACCGCCGACAATCAATTCGCCCTGCGCGGATTCCGACGCGCGGCACTGGTGGGCGAGCGCGCGGTGGTGGGATCGATCGACTGGCGCATGCCGCTCTGGTACCAGCAACGCGGCCTCGGCGTGTGGCCGATCTTCTTCGACACGCTCTCGGCGTCGGTCTTCGCCACCGCCGGAAAAACCTGGTACGACGAGCTCGACCTCAAGGACCCGTGGCCGATCTACGATTCCTACGGCGTGGAACTGTACCAGTCGCTGGGAATCGCCTACTACTCGAATTGGATCCTGAGCGCAGCTTACGCCTACTCGCCCGAAAAGCGGCATCCGAATACGTACTACATCAACACGGGCACGGGGTTCTTTTGAAACGCGGTCGCATCATCCGGCGCGCGCTCGAAATCGCGCTGGTCGCCCTCATCGTCGTGCTCGGCGCGAGTCTCGTGCTGCGTTCGCACACGCCCGCGAGCCGATTCGCCGCGTTTGCGCCGGACGACGAGAAACGCATCACCGAAGCGGCCTGGACCGGCGTCGCCGGCGGCGGCGGATCGTTATCCGAAGCGGCGACGGGCGAAGAAGTCGTCGCGATCGTCGTCGCGTTCCACTCGCTGGTCGTCAATCCGAAGTCGCCGCCGATGGCCGCCGCCGTTCCCGGCGACGACGCGGCCAAAACCGCGGCCGAACTCGCGAAGAGTCTGCGCGCTTCGGTGCCGCCGCAGCAGGTCGTGAGCACGGTGTCGATCCACGCGATCACGGACCCAAGGCGAATCCGCATCGCCGAATTCGCGAAGCGCGGCTGGACCTTTGAGCGCGGCCTCGACGCTCTGATGCTCTGCGAGGATGGCGAATGCCGCGCGATCCCCGCCGTCGTGCAGCACGCCCGGAGCATGTCGTTCGAATCGGCGCGCCAGTCGCTGCACAAAGGGCGCGGCGTCGAGGTCCTCGGTTTGAAGCTGGACGACGGACTCTATCGCACTCGCGAGTCCGCGTGGCTCTCCAACGGGCCGGGACAGGACGTCGTTCCGCTTTTTCGCGCATCGTCCACCGTCCCGCGTGTGACATCGGACGACATCCTGCGCGCCTGCCGGATCGGCGGCGACTTCCTCATCAAGATCCAGCAGCCGAACGGCAAATGGTACTACGGCTACGACGCGGGCAAGGACGATCTGGACAAGGTCGATTACAACCTGCTGCGTCACGCGGGAACGACCTATTCGATGTACCAGCTTTACGATGTCACCCGTGAGCCGCGCTATCTGGACGCGGCGAACGCGGGCCTGCGCTGGCAGCGCACCGTGATCGAGGCCGACCCGGCGGACCCCGAGCGCTTGTTCGTACGCGAACCGCACAACATCAAACTCGGCGGCGCGGGACTCGCGCTGATGGCGTATGTCGAGAAACGCAAGGTCGCCGGATGGGATGGAGAGGACGAGCGCGTCGCGGCCGGCCTCGCGCGTCACTGCCTGCTCTCGCAAAAGGACGACGGCAGCTTCCGCGACTACCACGGCATCCCGGGTGTGAACGCCAAGACACGTCGGTCGATCTACTACCCCGGCGAGGCGATGCTCGGCCTGATCCGCTACCACCAGATTGTTCCCGAGCGCTCCGACATCCTCGACGCCGTGCGCCGCGCGGCAGATCACCTCATCGACAACCGCTGGACGATCATGGGAATGCGTTTCAACGTGCCGCCCGATGCCTGGCTGATGCTCGCGCTCGAGGAACTGCACGAGGCCGATCCGAATCCGAAATATGCGGACCACTGTTTCCGCATGGCGCGGGGCATGGAGTTCGAGCAGCTCGGCCCGAGGTGGGGACTCGATCACGCGGGTGGATACTACCCCGCTCCGCCGCAGGTCACTCCGGCGGGATCGCGCAGCGAGGGACTCACCGCCGCGTGGCTGCTGGCGAAGCGTCTGGGCGACGAGCACACCGCGGACGAAATCCGCGAAACGGTGTTGCGTTCCGCCCGCTTTCAGGTGGAGCGCGTCATCCGCCCCGATTTCGTGACGCTCTACCCGTCGCCGCCCCGCGCGCTCGGCGTCTTTCGTCACTCGCCGGTCTCGAACGCGATGCGAATCGACTACAACCAGCACAACATCTCGGGCTTGCTGATCGCCGCGCGAATGACGGCGGAGGACAACGTTCCGCAGCCCTGATTTTCGGGCGTTTTCGAAGCGGTGGACCGGGCCGAGCCTCTTGACAGCCGAGCGCCGATCGCTATGTTTGGGCGTCCTGTTCAGGGCTCGTCCAACGGTAGGACACTGGACTCTGACTCCAGGTATCGGGGTTCGAATCCCTGGCCCTGATCTGAATGATCCGGCGTCACAAGTCGACGCCGGTTCCGCTGCGCTCCCATCGTCTAGCGGCCTAGGACGTCGGCCTCTCACGCCGAAAACACGGGTTCGATTCCCGTTGGGAGTGCTTCTCTCACCCGCGGCGCGCCGCGGGTTTTTCTTTAGCCGATGAGATCCTCTTCCACCTGCTGCGTGCCGTGCCAAACCTTCAGGCGCACCACGGGGTTCTCCTCGTCGGTCGCGTCGATGTGCACGTACGTGCGCGTAACGCGCCGCCCGAGGTTTGAGGCATCGAGCGAGATCAAGTCGGTCCACGTTCCCGCGTTCAGGTACTCGCCATACGCGCCGAAGCGCCGATGCCCGTATTTGTGCGTATGGCCGAAGATGACGTATCGGTACTTCGTCTTCTTCAGGATCTCATCCGCGCCCTCCTCCATCGAGGCATGTCCGTACGCGTTGGCCATGCGTCGCCACGACAGGCGGAACTCGCGCCGCGTAACGGGGTCGCGCGAGAGGCGGTTGCGCACCCAGAACCGGACGATGCCCGTGAGCTGATGCCAGAAAAAGACGTGGTCGTTGATGAACGCGTACTTCAGGTAGATGCGAAAGGGGCGGATCTTGTTGATGTAGGGCCGTGTTTTCTTGAGCGGACTGATGTACTGCATGACGAAGCGGCTGACCGGCGGCATTCGCAGGATGCGCTCGCCGTGCGCGTCGCGATAAAAAAAGTTCCGCGTACTGAAGGCGTTGAGAAACTCGTGCTGATGTCCGTGCGCGACGTGGACGACGCCGAAGCTGTAATCGTTGTCGAAAAATCGGATGTCGCCGCCGATGCGCCGGGCGACTTCGTCGCGCACCGCGGGCCACAGCAGAGCGGCGTCGTGGTTGCCCACGAGAAACACCACGCGCTTTCCGGGACGCGAGGCGAAATCGGCAACCGCATCGAAAACCTTGGCGTGACCGGCGATGATCCGTTGAAGCTTCCACAACGCGGTCTGCTCGGTCTCGCGGTCGGTGACCAGATCTCCGTCATAGACGTCGAGGAACTCGAAGAAGTCGCCGTTGAAGATCAGCTCGACGTCGTCGTGGTAGTGGCGGCGCCCCCCGTAGTACTCGAGAAATTCGACGAACTTGTCGCCCTGATGGAAGTCCTCGCGCTCATTGAGACCGCCTTCGGCGTCGACGCGCCCGCGTCCGAGATGAAAATCGCTGACGACGAGCTTGATCCGCCTCATTTCAGACGCGCTCCCGCTTCGCATCGCCGGTCGATTTTTCTTGCAATTCGACCGAAAAGATCCAAGATGGGAACCGGAACGACGCGCGGAAGCTCATGCCTCTCCCCGATGGATTTTTTCTATATCTGGGCCGCCAACGCATCGCGGGACGCGTTCGGGAACTGGCCCGCCTGATCGCGCGGGATTCCGATCCCGAACGGCTGATCGTCGTCGGCATCCTGCAGGGTGCCGCGCCGTTTTGCGCCGATCTCGCGCGCGAGTTGGACGGGCGGGTTCGATACGATTTCCTCCGTCTCGCCAGTTACGGCGACGAAACCACGTCCAGCGGGCGGGTGCGACTGGTGCATGATCGACAGACGGATGTCGAAAATCAAGACGTGATCCTGGTCGACGACATCTTCGACACGGGATTGACGCTGCGATTCGCGACCGACCATCTGGGTTCTCACGGCGCGCGGAGCGTACGCGCGGTGACGCTGCTCGCCAAGGGGCATGGGAGTCCGGACCACTTCCGCGCCCACTGGATCGGGTTCGATGTGCCGCAGGGGTACTACATGGGATACGGCCTCGATTTCGCAGGACGATACCGGGGATTGCCGGACATCTACCGAAGGGAGCCGTGATGACACGCCCGCTCTCCGTCACCGTGGCGGCAGTCGACCTGGGCGGTACCGCCATCAAGGCCGGGCTCTTCGACGGTCACGGCCATGCGCTCGCCGAAAAGCGCGTGCCCACCGGCGACGACCTGCGCGCGGAAGCGATCGCCGACGCCATCGTGAGCGTCGTCCGCGACGTTTGCGGCACGCACGCGACCGCCGGCCTCGGGATCGGAGTGCCGGGAGGCGTCTACGCCGACGGCCGCACGGTCAGCCAGGCGCCGCAGTTTCCGTTGTGGAAAGACGTCGATCTCGCGTCGATGTTGGAGGAACGCCTCGCCTGCCCCGTCGCCCTCGACAACGACGCCAATCTCGCCGCGCTCGGCGAATCGTGGCTCGGCGCGGGGCGCGGCGTGCAGAATCTGGCCATGTACACGCTCGGAACGGGAATCGGCGGCGGGTTGATCCTTGCCGGGCGCGTATGGCGCGGTGCGTGGGGAATGGCGGGTGAGCTCGGCCACGTGACGATCGATCGCGACGGACCGCTTTGCGGATGCGGAAACCGCGGGTGCCTGGAATCGCAGGCCAACCTCAAGGCGGTCGTCGCACGCGGCGAAGACGCGTTGAATCACGGTCGATCCCCGATTTTGCGAGAAATCTCACGCGATCGACTTGACCCTGTCACACCCGAGGCGATATACGACGCCGCGACGAGGGGATGTGCGACCTGCCGGGAGATTTTCGAGGATGTCGGAAGCTTTCTGGGCATCGCCGCGGCCGGGCTCCTCAACGTGCTCAACGTGGAGACGATCCTCGTGGGCGGCGGCATGAGCGGGGCCTGGGAGTTCATCGAGGATTCCCTGCGTCGCGAGATCCGCTCGCGGGCCTTTCGCGTCCCGGCCGAGATGGTCGTCGTCCGGCGGGCGGAGCTCGGCAATCGGGCCGGGCTGGTCGGCGCGGCGCGCATGGCGCTTCTCGACACCGCCTGATTTTCAAAAACAAGGAGGCTTTCCGTGAACTCGCCCGTTCTGAACACCGCGGATATCCTGACGATGATCCTCGCCGGCGGAGAAGGCAGGCGGCTCTATCCCCTGACGGCGGAGCGCGCCAAGCCCGCCGTGCCTTTTGGCGGTCGCTACCGCATCATCGATTTTGTGCTGTCGAATTTCGTCAACTCGGGCTTCTACCGCATCAAGGTGCTCACGCAGTACAAGTCCGACTCGCTCAACAAGCACCTCTCGCGCGGATGGAACCTCTCGACCATGGTCGGTCACTACGTCGAGGCGGTGCCCCCGCAGCAGCGCATGGGTCCCGACTGGTTCAAGGGCTCGGCCGACGCGATCTACCAGAACATGAACCTCATCACGGATGAACGCCCGAAAATCGTGTGCGTGTTCGGCGCGGACCACATCTTCAAAATGGACGTTCGCCAGATGGTGCTGGTCCACCTCGCGATGCAGTCGGCGTGCACGATCGCGGCGATCCCCGTGCCGGTCGAGGAAGCGCGGTCCTTCGGCGTCATCGAGGTCGACGAAGACTGGAAGGTCGTGGGGTTTCAGGAAAAGCCGACGAAGCCCCGCGAGATCCCCGATCGCCCCGGCTGGGCGCTGGCCAGCATGGGCAACTACATTTTCGACATCGACCCGCTCGTGGACGTGCTCAAGCGCGACGCGAAGCGCGCCGACTCCAAGCACGACTTCGGCCAGGACATCCTGCCGACGCTTATGACCGAAGGGCGAATGTACGCCTACGACTTTTCGAAGAATCGCGTCCCCGGCATGCACGACCGCGAGGTCGGCTACTGGCGCGACGTGGGGGACCTCGACGCCTACTTCGCCGCGAACATGGACCTGGTTTCGGTCACGCCCGTGATCGACATCCACAATCAGGCGTGGCCGATCCACACCTTCGCGCATCCCGCCGCGCCCGCCAAATTCGTTTTCGCCGACGACGAGCACAAGCGCATGGGCGTGGCGACCGACTCGCTCGTGAGCGAGGGGTGTATCGTCTCCGGCGGACGGCTCAATCGATGCGTGCTGTCGCGCTTTGTGCGCGTGAATTCCTATTCCAAGGTCGAGCACTCCATCTTGCTCGACGAGGTGGTGATCGGCCGCCATGCGCAAGTGCGAAACGCGATCATCGACAAACACGCGCACATCAAACCGGGGGCGAAAATCGGATTCGACGACGCGGCCGACCGGGCCCGCTTCCACGTGACAAAAAAGGGCATCATCGTGGTTCCCAAAGGCGCCGTGGTCGACTAAAGATCGTCGAACTGACCGAATACGTGGCCGCGTCATTGACAACTGGCGCGGCCATGCCCTAAATCCGCGCCGATTTCCCGAGCCAGGAGCCGTCAGGCGTGAAAAACCCCGTCACCTTCTGCATCGCGCTGCACAATCACCAACCCGTGGGGAACTTTGGTCACGTCTTCGACGACGCGTTCCGAAAGAGCTATGCGCCGTTTCTCGACGTCTTGCACAACCATCCGACCGTCCGCGTCTCGCTGCACACCTCCGGACCCCTGCTCGATTGGATGGAAGAGCATCAGCCCGGCTACCTCAAGCGACTCAAGTCTTTCGTCGATGCCGGGCGCGTCGAAATTCTCGGCGGCGGATACTACGAGCCGATCCTCACGATCATTCCCCGGCGCGACGCGGCGATGCAGATCGAGACCATGGCCGCGTTCGTGAAACGCCGCTTCGGTCGCCGCCCTCGCGGAATCTGGCTCACCGAGCGCATCTGGGAACCGGGGCTGCCCGAACTGCTCGCGGAAAACGGCGTGGAATACACCCTGCTCGACGAGAGTCACTTCCGCGCATCCGGTGTCGAGCCCGACGCGATGATCGGCCACTACGTCGCCGAAAAACTCGGCCGCGCGGTGCACATCTTTCCGATCCGCAAGGACCTGCGTTACGCGATTCCCTTCGCCGAACCGGAAAAGACGGTCGAGATCCTGAAAAAGCTGGGCGAGGCGTCACCCGGAACGTGCGTAACCTACGGCGACGACGGCGAGAAATTCGGACTGTGGCCGAACACCTACGACTGGGTTTACGAACGCAGGTGGCTCGAAAAATTCTTCGACGAACTCGCGAAAAACTCCGATTGGCTGACGACGGCCACGCTGTCCGAGGCGTTCGACCGCGTGCCCGCCACGGGACGCTCTTACCTGCCCGCGACCAGCTATCACGAAATGACCCAGTGGGCGCTGCCGACCGAGGCCGGCGTCGCGCTGGAGAAGCTCGGTGAGGATCTGAAAAAACGCGGTGAGTGGGAGCAGTCGGAGCGCTTTATCCGCGGCGGATTCTGGGACAACTTCCTGGTGAAATACGACGAGGCGAACAGGCTTCACAAGCGCATGTTGCGCGTGTCCGAAAAAATCGCTCGTTGCCCGGAGGTCAGCGCTCACACGACGCTTGCGATGACGGCCCTGATGAAGGGCCAGTGCAACTGCGCCTACTGGCACGGCCTCTTCGGCGGACTGTATCTCAATTATCTGCGCGACGCCGTCACGCGCCATCTGGCGCAGGCCGAAAGCTACGCCGACCTCATGCTCCACGGCGGCGCTTCGAGCGCGCGGGTCGAGGTCGCCGACTTCGATCTCGACGGTCGCCACGACGTGATTCTCGAATCGCCGTGGTATCGCGCCGTCGTCAATCCGGCGGACGGCGGCACGCTCGCCGATCTCGTGCTCGTCCGACAGAATTTCGACATCACGAACGTCATGACGCGTCGCCGCGAGATTTATCACGAGCGCGTGCGGCAGGCTTCGACCGCGACGAGCGACGGCGTCGTCAGTGCGCACGACATGATTGTCGCGAAGGAAACCGGCCTCGAAGAATATCTGCGTTACGACCGGCACACCCGCGTGGCGTTTCGCGACCGTGCGTTCGCCGAGATTCCGACTCTGGACCAGACGCTTTCGGACATCCCGGAATCCGTCGGTCGCCTCGCCGATCTGCGCTATGACTTTTCCGTCGGCCCGGACTCGGATTCGCCCCGCGCGCGCCTCGTCGCCTCGACCGAAATCTCGGCGGACGGCGTCGCCGCGCCGATCCGCATCGAAAAGGAATTTCGCGTCGCGGCCGACACGCCCGAGTTCGTTGTGAGCTATCGCTGGACGAATACCGGCGCGACGGCGGTGCGTTTCGTGTGGGCCGCGGAGATGAATTTTACGCTGCTCGCCGCGGACGCTTCCGACCGATGGGTCACCGTCAACGGGCTGCGTCACTCGCCGCGCGAATCGTTTGACGCAACGACGTCGCTGGTCGCGCTTCACGACGGCTGGCAGGACTTCACCATGTCCGTGGATCTCGACTCGAAGGCCACGCTTCGACAGTACCCGATCGAGACCGTCTCCCAGTCGGAGGCCGGATTCGAGCGGACGTATCAGGGCACCTGCCTCGTCGTTTATCTAACCGTGGCGATCGAACCGGGTCGCGCCGCGACCGCGTCCTTCACGTTCACGGTTCTCACCGGCGCGAAGGACTGAGAACGTGAGCGAGGCGCACCCGGCACGCGCCCAGATCCGCGTCGATCCTTTCGGCGGACATCGCGTCATCCTCGCTCCCGACCGGGCCAATCGACCATACGCCTACGCAAAGCCCGAGCCGCCGGTCGAGCGCGGCGAATGTCCGTTCTGCCCCGGCAAGGAACACGAAACGCCGCCGGAAATCTTCGCACTTCGCGACAACGCGCCGAATACACCCGGGTGGCGTTCGCGGGTCGTTCCGAACAAGTTCCCCGCCCTCAATCACGCGGCCGACATCACGGAAGTGGGCGCGCCGTGGGAACACATCGAGCCGGGCCTCGGCGCGCACGAGGTGCTGATCGAGCACTCCGACCATCATTGGACTTGGGCGGATGCGAGCGTTGAGGAAGCCCTGCGGGTGCTGACGATCCTGAGAGACCGCGCCGCCGCCCACGCGCACGAGGTGCGATGGGCGTACACGCAGATCTTTCGCAACGAGGGCCGTGAAGCGGGCGCGTCGCTCGCCCACCCGCACACGCAGATTCTGTCGCTGCCCTTTGTCCCGCTTCCGCTCGTGCGGGAAACCGAAAGTTTCGGTGCACACCACGCGACAACGGGGCGCTGCCTGATGTGCGACGTGATCGAACGTGAGCGCGAATCGGGCGTGCGTTGGATCACCGGCGTTGGGTGCGCAGCGGCGTTTGCGCCCTTCGCGCCGCGTTTCGCCTACGAAACGTGGATTGCGCCGACGGTTCACGAAGCGCGGTTCGAAGAGTCGGCGGATGAGGTGCTCGCGGATGCCGCCCAAATCCTGATCGACCTGGCGCGGCGGATGCGCCGCGTGCTCTGGCGATTTGATCACAACTGGGTCTTGCACACGCAACCCCAAAATCCTTTACTGCCGGGCGTGTTTCACTGGCACATCGAATGGACGACGCGCCTCGGGCGCGCCGCGGGATTCGAGCGGGCGACCGACACGTACATCAACTCCGTGCCGCCCGAGGTCGCCGCCGCATCGCTACGCGCGGCGGGAGCGTGAGGTGAAGATATGAGTGTTTGCTCGAAGGTCACCGGCGTCGGGTTTTTTGTGCCCGACCGAGTAGTCACGAACGACGACTTGTCGGCGTTGATCGACACCAGCGACGAGTGGATCCATCAGCGCACGGGCATCAGAGCGCGCCGCCATGCGCCGGACGGCATGACGAACGTCGACATGGCCGAGATCGCCGCGAAGCACGCGATGGACGAGGCGGGTATCGGCCCGGGCGACATCGACCTGCTGATCGCGGCGACGCTTTCGCCCGACTACTCGTTTCCCAGCAACGCACCGTTCATCCAGCGGCGGCTCGGCCTCGGGCCGGTGGCGGCCATCGACGTGCGCAACCAGTGCACCGGATTCCTCTACAGCATCGCGGTCGCCGATGCGTACATCCGAACCGGACGGGCACGCCGAGTGCTCGTGATCGGCTCGGAGGTCCAGAGCGGCGGCCTCGACTTCGACTCGCGATCGCGCGACATCGCGGTCATCTTCGGCGACGGCGCGGGCGCGTTCGTGATGGAGGCGGGCGATTCGTCCGATGGCAAGGGCGTACTGGCGGTGGCGCTGCACGGCGACGGCACGCACGCCGAAGACCTTTGGACGGATGCCGAACGCAGCTACGAGCATCCGCGCCTCACGATGGAGATGTACGAGTCGGGCGCGGTGTGGCCGAAGATGCGCGGACGCGCCGTGTTCATCCAGGCGGTCAAGGAACTGCCCGAGATCATCAACGAGGTGCTCGCGAAGACCGGCCACGCGCTCGACGACGTGGACTGCTTTGCGTTTCATCAGGCGAATCTGCGCATCAACCAGTGGGTCGGCTCGTCGATGAACATTCCCGACGAGAAGATCTTCAACAACATCGAGCGTTACGGAAACACCACGGCCGCGACGATTCCCGGCGTGATTTTCGAGGCCCGCGCTTCCGGCCTGATCCACGACGGGTCGCTGGTCGTCGCGGCGGCGTTCGGCGCGGGGTTCACCTCCGCGGCCATTACGATTCGATTCTGATCGGGGCACAAAATGGGCGTGAAGATTCTTTCCGTGGCGAGCGCGTTGCCGCGGCGTCGCGTGGACAATTCCGAACTCGCGACAACCCTTGGGATCGGCGAGGCGGCCCTCGCATCGCGCGTCGGCACCACGGAGCGGCGCTACGTCGGCGGAGAAGAGACCGGCGCGAAGCTCCTGGCGTCCGCGTCCGATGACGCGCTCGCTCAGGCGGGACGCACGCGTGAGCAGGTCCGCGCGATCGTGGCCTCGACCGTCACGCCAGACCACCAGTTTCCGGGCAACGCCGCGTTCCTGCAGAAGGAGTGGGCGCTGCCCGGCGCGGCGATCCTCGATGCGCGCGCGTGCGATGGCGGCTTCCTGCACTCGCTCGATGTCGCGCGGACCTTCATCGACGCGGGCACCTTCGATCTCGTCCTGCTCGCGGCGTGCGACCTGTTCTCGACCTACCTGCGGCACGAGCCCGAGGGTGCGTCCGTCACGCCGTGGTTCGGCGACGGCGCGGCCGCGTGCGTGCTGGCGCCTTGCGACGACGACTCCGGAATCCTCGCGCTGGAGGTCGGGAACGATCCCGCGCACGTCGAGGCGTTTTGGGCGAAGGATCCCGGGACATACGTGCGCCCGCGCATGACGCGCGAAACCATCGAAAAGGGTCTGTGGCATTTCACCATCGACATGGATGCGATGGCGCGCGAGACCGCCCGCCTGATGCCCGCTATTTGCCGCCGCGCCTTGGAAAAAGCCGGGGTGGGAGCGAGCGACGTGTCGATCTTTATCGGGTCCGCGATCCTGCCCGAGTGGGGCGCGGCGGTCGCCGACGAACTCGGCATCCCGCGCGAGCGCGTCCCCGCCACGCACGACAGCATCGGCTATTGCGGAACGGCGCTCCTGCCGATCAACATCGAGCGCGCGCTCCGGTCCGGACGGGTGAAGAGCGGCGACGTGATCCTCGCCGCGTCGGTCGGCGCGGGGATCGCGTTCGGGGCGATGGTCTATCGCGTGTGAGGTCGGCGCGAACGGACGCGGACTATTCGAGCCCCTCGCGCAGCAGGTCGTGCATGTGCAGCGCGCCCACCACGCGGCGCGACTCGGCGGATTCGGTGATGAACAGCACCCAGATCCGCGCGTTTTCCATCAACCGTAGGGCATCCACGGCCATCGTCCCCACCGGTAGGGAGCGCGGATTGCCCGTCATGACCTCGTCCACTGACCGCTCGAACAGGTTCGCGTGCGCCTGCATGCCGCGTCGCAGATCACCGTCGGTCAGACACCCGACAAGCCGGTCGTCCTCGCTAAAGACGCCGGTGATGCCCATGCGTTTTGATGACATCTCGACGACGGCGTCGGACACGCGGGAACCGAAGCGGACGCGCGGCACGCGATCGCCCGTCACCATCACATCGTCGACCCGAAGCAGCAACCTCTTGCCGAGCGCGCCGCCCGGATGGCGTAGGGCGAAATCCTCCGCCGAAAACCCGCTCTTCTTGAGCAGCGCCACCGCGAGCGCGTCGCCCAGTGCCAGACTCGCGGTCGTGCTCGTCGTCGGGGCGAGGCCGAGCGGACACGCCTCTTCGTCCACGCGGCAGTCGAGCACCACATCGGCCGCGACCGCCATCGGCGAGTCGGCCTTGCCCGTCATGACCACGAGCGGCGCGCCGATGCGGCGAATGGAGGGAAGGATCGCCAGGATTTCCGGCGAATTGCCCGAGTAGCTGAGCGCGAGCACCACGTCATCTTTCGCGATCACGCCCAAATCGCCGTGCATGCCCTCGCCGGGATGCACGAACACCGCGCTGGTGCCGGTGCTCGCGAGCGTGGACGCGATCTTCGACCCGATGTGCCCGCTCTTGCCCATGCCGGTCACGATCACCTTGCCGACGCACGCGTGCAAAAGACTCACCGCCGCGTCGAACTCCGGCCCGAGACGATCCGCGACCTGCGCGATGCCGCGCCGCTCGGACTCGAGCACTTCGCGCGCCGTGGCGATGTGGGACTGGTCCGTCATTCAACGCCGCTCTTCATCTCGTGGATCGAGATCGCCCCTTCGTCGCAGTCCTCCTGACGGTGCGCCACCGATGCCGCGACGAAATCGCGGAACAGGGGGTGGCAATCGACCGGCCGGCTCTTGAACTCGGGATGGAACTGACAGCCGAGAAACCACGGATGGTCCGGAATCTCGACGATCTCGACGAGGTTTTGCGCGAGATTGCGCCCCGAGACAATGAGGCCCTTTTCTTCCAGCTTCGCCAGCAGCGAGTTGTTGACCTCGAAACGATGCCGGTGGCGCTCGGAAATGTCCGTTTCCTTGTACGCCTTCATCGCGTGCGTTCCCTTGGTGACATGACAGTCGTAGGCGCCGAGGCGCATCGTCGCGCCCATCTTCGTCACGTTTTCCTGCTCGGCCATCAGGCAGATCACGGGGTACGGCGACTTCTTGTTGAACTCGGTGGAATTGGCACCTTCCATGCCGCACACGTGGCGGGCGAATTCGATCGTGGCGATCTGGAGCCCGAGGCAGATTCCGAAGTACGGCACACGGTTTTCACGTGCATACCGCGCCGCGAGGATCTTGCCCTCGATGCCGCGCAGACCGAATCCGCCCGGCACCAGAATGCCGCCGACATCGGCGAACCGCTTCGCGCACTCCTCCGACGACGAGAGTTCCTCGGAATCGACGAAGATGAGTTCGACCTTCGTCTTGTTGGCGATGCCGCCATGCACGAGCGCTTCGTTGAGGCTCTTGTAACTGTCCTTCAGGTGAACGTACTTGCCGACGATGGCGATACGCGTCTTTTTCTTGGGCGACACGAGCGCGCGGTTGATCGACTTCCAGGCCTTCAGGTCGGGTTCCGCCGCCCACACGCCCAGCGTCTCGAGGATGATGTCGTCCATGCCTTCCTCGTGGAAGTGCAGCGGAATGGCGTAGACGTGCGACACGGTGATCGCCGAGATCACCGCCTCTTCCTTGACGTTGCAAAACAGAGCGATTTTGGCCTTGATCGATTTCGACAGAGGCTGATCCGACCGACAGATGATGACGTCGGGCTGGATGCCGATTTCGCGCAGCTCCTTGACCGAGTGCTGCGTCGGCTTGGTTTTCAGTTCGCCCGCCCCTTCCAGATACGGCACGAGCGTCAAGTGGATGTACGCCGTGTTTTCAGGTCCCTCGTCGTAACGGAACTGGCGGATGGCTTCGAGGAAGGGCAGGCTCTCGATGTCGCCCACGGTGCCGCCGACCTCGACCATCACGATATCCACGCCTTCGGCCGCCGCGCGGATGCGCGCCTTGATTTCGTCGGTGATGTGCGGAATGACCTGCACGGTGCCGCCCAGAAACTCTCCCTTGCGTTCCTTGCTGATGACCGAGTCGTAAACTTGGCCGGCCGTGAAGTTGTTGCGCTTGCTCGTGCGTGTCGAGATGAAGCGCTCGTAGTGACCGAGGTCGAGATCGGTCTCGGACCCGTCGTCGGTGACGAAGACCTCTCCGTGCTGGAAAGGATTCATCGTCCCGGGATCGACGTTGATGTAGGGGTCCAGCTTCAGGATCGCCACGCGCAGACCGCGCGCTTCGAGGATCGCCCCCAGACTCGCCGCCGCGACCCCCTTGCCCAGCGACGAGACAACCCCTCCGGTCACGAAAATGAATTTCACGTGTTTCTTCTTCATCGCCCGATCACTCCTCATTTCGGCGCCCGCCCGCACCTCGAGCAAATAACCATTGTGTTCCTATTCCTTTCGGCCGCCGACCCGGTCGCGCATGCGCTCCAGATCGGCGGGCGTATCGACACCCCAACTGTCCGACTCGACCGTCGGCACCTTGATTCGAATGCCCGCCTCGATCGCGCGAAGCTGCTCGAGCTTTTCGATCTGCTCCAGACGCGACGGCGGCATGGCCGTAAAGCGCCGAAGAAACTCCTTGCGATACACATAGAGTCCGATGTGCTTGAAGAACATACCGTCGAACTCCGGCCGCCATTCGCGGACGGGCTCGCCGTCCATCGCGTCGCGCACAAAAGGGATCGGCGATCGCGAAAAATAGATCGCGAAGTCGTTCGCGTCGGCGACCACCTTCGCGCAGTTCGGATTCCACAGATCCGCGGCGTCCCGAAGCGGAGTCTTGAGCGATCCCATCTGCAAGGCCGCGTCCGATGCAAACGGCGCCACCGCCGCGTCGATGTGTTCCGGATCGAGCAGCGGTTCGTCGCCCTGCACGTTGACCACCAAATCGACGTCGAGCGGCAATGCGGCCTCGGCAACGCGGTCGGTTCCGCTGGGATGATCGGCGCGCGTCATGACGGCGTCGAACCCGGCCCGCGTGGCGACGTCCCGAACGGCGTCGTGGTCCGTCGCCACAATGATCCGATCGACCGAGCGGGCGAGCGCGGCTCGCCGCGCAACGTGCACCACCATTTCGACCCCGTCGATCAGGACAAGGGGTTTTCCGGGGAATCGCGTGGACGCGAACCGGGCCGGAATGACGGCGACGACCTTCATCGCGGCCTCCGGAAGCTCGGCGTCTTGGCCGGGAACGACGGGTTCGGATCGCGGAGGCGGCGGCGCGCAGACCATGCAAAAACGTGCGCACGTCGCCCAAACACCACTCCACCTCCGAGACGGACGATCGTCACCTATGGGGCCGGGAGCGGCTCTCGATCCGATTTTTGGAGAGCCGGTTCATCATCCTCGAAGGGCCGATCCGTGTCAAGGCCGATCGCGAAGGGGGCAGCCAGATCTTGTGGTATTTCCGTGGGATTTCGCCTCTTTACCACTACGGATAGTGGTGATATTCTGGTGATTACCCTCTGAGGCCGTCCCGGGCCGCCCGCGTGCCCCGGGGTCGTTGACCCCGTTTGCGGCCCGTCTACAATTTCACCCGATCTCATCTCGATCGGCGGGGAAACCGACATGACCGGCGCGCACGTCGACACGCGTTCGCTTCAGGAAAACGTCCTGTTCGGTCCCGTTACCGAATACGAGGTCGTGCGGTTCCTGGAGTCCCTGCTCGATCTGTGCGGCAAGATCGAGCGGTACCCCATTTCGAGCAAGATTGTTCAGGAAGGCGGCGCGCAGGCCGCCGCGTCGCTCGCGCGTCTTTGGGAAAAACCCGGCGACGACGCGACAATTTCCGAACTCTACAATCAGTTGCAGGTCAACGACATTCCACTGTCGAACGCCGCGCAAACGCATCCCACGGTCAGCGCGTTTCTGTATTTCATGCTCGAAAACAACGTTCGCGCCGTCACCTTTCACGCAAACGCGAAGGACGAAGACCTCGTTCGGTTCTTCTCGGCTCTGGTCAATGCCACGGCGGGCAGGGACCTCGACGACGAACTGCGGGGCCTGGGACTCGCATCGATCGACTACTTGCCGCAGGTCACCATCCCAGCTCCGCCGGAGAACGCGCCGCGTGTATCGTTCGCCCGCACGGACGGGTTCTTCACGGATACGGGCGAGGATTCCGAGGACGACGTGGCCTGGGAGGACGTTCCCGTGGAGCGCAACGCCCCCGAGGAGCCGGCCGAACCGGCAACCGAGGCGGCGAGTGACGCACCGGGAAAGCGAATCCACGTCCGCGTCGTCGTCGGCACACATCCGCTCTTCGGGGCGACGGTCACCGTCGTCGATCATCTCCACCCCACGGTCGTTTTCGACGCCGAGCCGGGCGCCACACTCCAACTCATTCCGGGCGACTACGCGCTCGAAGTGCGCTACGAGGCGTACCGCGTCATGCATCCGCTGAAGGTCGGTTACGACGACGACGTCCGCAACATCGACGTCGATCTCCAGCGCGTTTTCGATTACTGATGCCCTCGCCCGTCCGAAGCCGTTCGATCGCCCGCGTCGCTTGCGTTTGTGTTGTTCTCTTCGCGGCGACCGCCGCATACGCCGACGCGACGCTCGTCGTGATCGGCGGCGAATCCACAACGCTGCGCCGCGTTTACGAGCAGGACGGCGAGATCTGGATCGGTGCGCGCGAGCTGCTGGAGGCGCTGGGGTTTCAGGTCACGTGGAACGCGTCGAGCGAGAAGTTGATCGGCCACGGGAACGATCGAAGCGTGCTCCTGACGCCCGGAATCGAACACGTCGTCGCCGGGGCGAAGACGCGCCGCCTCGCGCACGCGCCGCGCTTCGTGGGCGGGGAACTGTGTGTCCCGGTCGAATTCGTCGAGCGCGCCCTGCCCCAGATCCTGGGCACGCAGGCTCACCTCGAAGCCGTACACCCGTCGCCGATCGCCGTGGCCCCGACCTTCGCCGCGACGGTGTCCGTTCTGAAAAAGATCGTCGTGGACGCCGGGCACGGCGGGCACGACGCCGGCGCGACATCGCCCGAGGGCATCAAGGAAAAGGACATCAACCTCGGTGTCGCGCTCAAGCGGCGCGAGCTGCTCGAACGCAACACGCAGATCGACGTGGTCCTGACGCGCGACGGCGACTACTTCATTCCGCTGGCCGGGCGCACGCAGATCGGCAATCGGTCCGAGGCCGACCTGTTCCTGTCGATTCATTCGAACGGATCGGTCAATCGCGCGGCGACCGGCCTGGAAACGTATTTTCTCGCCTATGAGGCGACCGACCGGCAGGCGGCGCGGCTGGCCGCCGAGGAAAACCGCGTCGTTTCGCTGGAGGAGAATTCGCCGTTTGCCGCGTTCACCGAGGGCGACGATCTGGCAGCCATGCTGCGCGACATGGTGAACGCCGACAACATGCGCGCATCGGAGCACTTGGCGGCCGCGGTGCAGCGGCGCATCGTGGAGTACATGCACCTACCCAACCGGGGAGTGAAACAGGCGCCGTTTTTCGTGCTGGTGGGATCGAAGAATCCGGCGATTCTCGTCGAGGTCGGTTTCGCCAGCAATCCGGTCGAGGCGCGGCGACTGGCCGAGGAACAGACGCAGTGGGTGCTCGCCGAGGCGCTGTTTCAAGCGATCATGTATTATGACGAAACGCTCGCCGAATCACGCGCGGGCGAGCGGCCCTGAATCCGCCAACAACGACTCCACATCCGCCGCGCCGATTGCCTCGTATCCCGCATTTTCGAACTGATCCACGATGGCCGCGGCCAGTCGATCCGTCGATTCGCTGGCGGGCAGTGCGAACTTCGCATCCCGCGTCCGAAACACGCTGAATACCAGCTCGCGAATCGGCAGCGCCGCCGGTGAACGCGCCGGGATGAAGCCGGGCGACGGCTCCTCGACCACGGCTAGCAACTTCGATTCGACGAAGCCGTCGAGGACCTCCTCGGCGAGTTCGATCGGCACGGCGAAACGATCGGCGATATCGTCGACCTCGGAAGGAGGCTCCCCGTCGCGAAATCGATTCGCGATAAAGAGATAGATCTGCACGGACAGCAGCAGGCGCTTCTGCGCGTCGAGTTCGCCGAAAACGCGGTTCTTGAGCAGCGCGTGGAAATTCTGATGGACGAAAGTCACCTCCGTCGCGAACAGCACGATCAGCCACGTGACGTAAAGCCAAATGAGAAACAGCGGCACCAGGGCGAGTGAGCCGTAGATGACGGAATAGCTCACCGCGCCGGCCGCCCAGCGCGCGAAAAGGCGCTTGCCGACTTCGAACAGGATGGCCCCGGTCACGCCACCGATGAGGGCGCTGCGAAAACGGACCTTCGTCGCGGGAACGACGGTCATGACGAACGCAAAGGCGAGCGACGAGAAGACCACCGGAAACAGCGACCAGAGGAGGCGCGACAGAAATCCGATCTGCATGATCTCCTGATAGATCATCATTTTCTGGACCTTGCCGGTGATGTAGAAGCTCGCGCCGAGAAACGCCGTCCCCCACACCAGCACCGCCGTAAAGATCATGACCTTCTGAACGAAGCGCCGTTTGCCCTTGTTCTTCCAGATCGCGTTGATGTTTTTTTCGATGTTTTGAAACAGCATGACCGACGTGACGAGCATGGCGACCGCGCCGATCGCGCCGAGCTGTTTCGTGTTGGCGGCGAAGGTGTTCATGTAGGTCATGATCTCGCCGCTTTTGGCCGGAATCAGGTTCGTGAAGAGGAACTCCTGCAACCGTTCCTTCATGTCGCCGAACGCCGCGAAAACCGAGAACATCGAGAGCAGCACCGCCGTCAGCGGCACCAGCGCGAGCAGCGACGCGTAGGCCAGCGCGTTCGCCCTCACCACGCACGCGTCCTTGCCGAATTCGCCCAAAAGTTGCGCCACGAACTGCGCGAAACGCACCGCGCGCCGCTGAATCGGTGGATCGCCCGAGGGGTCGTAACGGAAGAGCCTTTCGAGAATGCTCAAGACTTCAGCCTTTTGCGTCCACGAGGGGGCGCGTTCTCGGCACCGCTTCGAGCGTGCGATCGAGAACGCGACGGCGCATCGTCGCGGCCTCGTTCCACAATCCCTCAATCTCGCCGTCACGCAATCGACGTCTCAAGTCGCGCCACGTCGCCTCGAATTCATCGAGCGCCCGCTCGATATCCGCCCGATTGCCGGAAAGCACGCCGCTCCACGGTCGGAAATCCGAAGCCGCCAGCCGAGTCATGTCGCGAAATCCGTTGCCGGCGATCTTGAACGCGAGGTCGCGGTCCTCGACCGCGCCCCCGACCGTACGCATGAGCGCGGTGGCAAGGAGTTGCGGCAGGTGGCTGATCATCGCGACGAGCCGGTCGTGTTCGGCGGGATCGAGCGTGATCGGTCGCGCGCCGAGCGACTCGACGAATCTGATGAGATCGAGCATTCGATCGGGATTTACGCCCGGCAGCGGACACAGAATCCAAGGCCGCTGGTGAAACAGCAGTGCGTCCGCGGCATAAGCGCCGGAGCGCTCCGATCCGCTCATCGGATGGCCGCCGATGAAGGCGCCGCCGCCCAGCGTTTTTGCCGCGTGCGCGCAGATCGCGGATTTGGCGCCCGCCACGTCGGTCACAAGCGTCCCTGGTCCGATCGCGCCCGCGACGTCGTCGATGAGCATGGGGATGTGCTGCGCCGGCGCGGCGAGCACGACGAGATCGGCGTTGACGGCGAGTCGCGGCAAGGCATCGACCGATTCGACGCGATCCGCGGCACTGAGCCCGCGCAATCGCGCGAGCTGTTCCGGTACATCGACGGCCTCGATGACCGTGGCCGGCGCGACGCGGCGCACCGCAAGCGCGAACGACGCCCCGATCAGACCGAAGCCGGCGATGACGACGCGCCTAAATGCCATCGTCCCGCTCGGGGGCGATATTGCGTCCGAGTGTGGTCGCGATGATCCGGCAACGCCGCATGAGCGTGGCGAACTGGTCGAGATAGAGCGATTGCGGGCCGTCGGACAGCGCCTTCTCGGGATTCGGGTGAATCTCGACCATGAGTCCGTCAGCCCCCGCCGCCACCGCCGCCCGCGCGACGGGCGCGACGTAGTCGCGGATGCCGGTCGCGTGGCTGGGATCGGCCACGATCGGCAGGTGCGACAGATGCTTCACCACGGGAATCGACGAAATGTCCATGATGTTGCGCGTCTGTTGATCGTAGGAACGGATGCCGCGCTCGCACAGCACAACCTGCATGTTGCCGCCCGCCATCAGGTATTCCGCGGACAGCAACCATTCTTCGATGGTGGCCGACAGGCCGCGCTTGAGCAGCACCGGCTTTCGCTGCTTGCCGAGTTCCGTCAGCATCGTGAAGTTCTGCATGTTGCGCGCGCCGACCTGAAACAGGTCGACGTAGGGCAGCATCGTCTCGATCTGCTCGGTGGACATCACCTCGGATACGACCTTCAGGCCGTATCGGTCCGCCGCGTCGCGCAGAAGCTTGAGTCCATCGAGGCCGAGGCCCTGAAAACTGGAGGGGGAAGATCGCGGCTTGTACGCGCCGCCGCGCAGAATCCGACCGCCGGACGCGGCCACCGCCGCCGCCGACACGTTGATCTGCTCCTCGCTCTCGACGGAACACGGCCCGGCCATCACGACGACCTCCGGCCCGCCGATCAGCACGCCTTCCACGTCCACGATCGTGTCGTCCTTCTGAAACGTGCGGCTGGGCAGCTTGTACGACGACGAGATCTTCACGACGTCCGTGACGCCGGGCATGACCAGAAATTCCTCGCGCGCGAGCTTGCCGCCGTGGCCCACCACGCCCAGCACCGTCTGCTCGACGCCGTCGCTGCGATGCACGTCGAGCCCGAAACCGTGGACCTTCTCGATTACGGCGTCGATCTGCTCGGGCGTGCTGTAGCGATCCATCACGATCACCATGTTCCAACTCCCAACCGGCGGCGAAAGGCCGCGTGAAAAAGCGAAGTAGTATTTCACCCGCCCGAGGGGATGACAAGTCGGGGACGCCCTCCCTATGATGTCCCCGATCCCGATCCTCGCTCGATTTTGCGGGAGACCCGTTGTCCGACCGACTCGTCGACATCTACCGCCACCGCTATCTGCTTCGCGGCTTTGTCCGAACCGATCTGCGCAACCGGTACGGCGCGAGCTTTCTGGGCTTTTTCTGGTCGGTCATTCATCCGCTTCTGCTCGTGCTGCTCTACACCTTCGTCTTCGGCTACATCCTCGACATCAACGTGGGCGGCAACGCGGGGCCGAAAAACTACGGCCTTTTCCTCTTCGCGGGCATGCTGCCCTGGCTGGCGATCTCCGATGCGATCCATCGATCGTCGCAGGTCTTTCTCGAAAACCGCGACCTCGTGAAGCAGGTGAATTTTCCGAAATTCCTGATGCCGATGCGGTGCGTGATCGGAGCTTTTTTGCACGAGCTCATCGCCATGGCCGTGTACGTGCCGGTGCTCGTCATCGTCGGCCACATCGTGCCGAGCGGGATCGGCGTCGGCTTGCTCATCGCGATCCTGCCCCTGCAACTGATGTTCACGCTTGGGATCACGCTGTTCGTGAGCGCCGTTTCGGTCTTTTACAAGGACGCCCGGGAGATGATCGGCGCGGTGCTGACGCTCTGGTTCTTCGGGACGCCGATCGTGTTCCCCATGTCGCTGGTGCCGGAGAAGGTCGTGTACCTGTTTTATCTGAATCCGGCTTCGTGGCTGATCAACGCATATCGCGCGGCGCTGCTCGGCGACGAGATGCCCGAGCCCCTGGGTTTCCTCTACTTTTCGTTGGCACCGCTGCTCATGCTCGTCGTCGGGTGGGCGTGGTTTCGGCGGCTTTCGCGCGACTTCGCCGACCTGATATGAAAAAACCCCGAGCGCGACCCCGGGGTTTTCGAAACTTCAGGAAGTGCCTGAGCTAGAACAGCGTGTCGATCTTCGTGCCGCTGCCGGCCCGACGCTGCCGCTTCTCGCGTTCCAGTTCGGACTTGTGTTCGACCGAATAACGCGTCCACGGGCGAATCGCGAGCCGTCGCTTGTCGATCGGCTTGCCCGTGCCCTCGCAGTATCCGAATTCGCCTTCCTCGAACTTGGCAAGGGCGTGCTCGATCTCCCGCAGGAGCTTTCGGTCCTTGTCCAGCAACCGCCAGGCCAAGGCGGCCTCCGTTGCGTGGCTCGCCTGATCGGCTTCGTCGCCTTCGGTGCCGCCGGAAAGGCTGCCCTCACCGAGGGTGTACTTGGCCTTCGAGATGATTTCCTCGCGCTTCTGTAACAGCGTGGCGCGATACTGTTCGAGTTCTTCTACGGTCAGTTCCATCATCAACCGTTTCCTCCGACATCGGGGGTGCCGAGGACGCAATGGGCCGCGTTTTATAATCGGTGTGGCGGGATTTTTCAAGGCTTTCTCGCACGAAACGCCTTCCCGTCGTCCAAATGAGATGCTTTCTCAAGAATTCTCGGCACTTACGGGCGAAACGGGGGCGGAATTGACCGTCCCGCGATCGCCCGATAGCATTCGGTCGCACGTTTGCGGCGGCAGGCCGCCTTGGAGGGTGCGTTGATTCGGAGTTTGTTCGTGTTCGGCACACGGCCCGAGGCCATCAAACTCGCCCCGGTGATCCGGGAAATGCGAGCGAGATCGGATACTTACGAGGTTCTCGTCGTCGTGACCGCCCAGCACCGTCAGATGCTCGATCAGGTGCTGCGTCTGTTCGATATCGTGCCCGACATCGACCTTGCGATCATGCGTCCCAACCAATCCCTCGACATGATCGTGGCCCGTGCCATCGAGGGCCTCGGCGAGGCGATGGACCGGCTGAAGCCCGACGTCGTCCTCGTCCAGGGCGACACCACCACCACCTTCGTCGGTGCGCTCGCGGCCTTTCATCGCCGAATCCCGGTCGCCCACGTCGAGGCGGGGTTGCGGACTTGGGACCCCTGGTCGCCCTTTCCCGAAGAGATCAACCGCCAGCTCACCTCGCGCCTCGCCGCCGTCCACTTTCCGCCGACAAGCTGGTCGCGCGACAACCTGCTGCGCGAGGGCATCGACCCCGCCCGCGTGCATATCACGGGCAACACGGTGATCGACGCGCTGCTCGAAATCACAGGGCGCGAGTACCTCTTCACCGATCCGATCCTCGCGACGCTGCCGAAAAAGACGATCCTCATCACGGCCCACCGCCGCGAGAGTTTCGGCGAACCGTTTCGCCAAATGTGCCTCGCCATGCGCGCGATCGCCGAGATGTTCCCCGCGTGCGCGCTCGTCTACCCGGTGCACCTCAATCCGAATGTACGCGAGCCGGTGTTCGAGATTCTGTCCGGCGCGGCGAATATCCACCTCGTCGAACCGCTCGACTACGAGCCCTTCGTCCACCTGATGAAAAAAGCCCACATCATCCTCACCGACTCGGGCGGCGTGCAGGAAGAGGCCCCGTCGCTCGGCAAGCCCGTGCTGGTGATGCGCGAAAAAACCGAACGGCCCGAGGGAATCGAGGCGGGCACGGTGCGTCTCGTCGGAAACGACGGCACCAAGATCGTCAGCGAGGTCTCGCGCCTGCTCGACGACGCCGACGCGTATCGCGCGATGGCCGAAGCGAAAAACCCTTACGGCGACGGTCGCGCGTCGAAGCGCATCGCGGACATCGTCCCGGCCTATTGCAAATAGCCCAGCGAACGCAGTCGCTCCCGTTCGATATCTGAAATGTCCCGTGTCTCGCCCTCCGACTCCGCGAGTCGGTTCAGGCGTTCCAGATTTTCGCGTTCCAGTCGCGCGCGGAGGCTCTCGTCATCGGCCTCGGGATAGAGGTTCATTCTCTCGCTAGGATCGGCGGCCAAGTCGTAGAGTTCCACCGGATGATCGACGGAGAATGCGTCGAGATCGAAACAGATCGGCTCGATCCGTTTCTTCGTCTCGGTACGCACAGCAAATCGATGCGGCCCGAAGACCTCGCTCTCGGCGATGGCGATCGGCCCCGCCAGATTTCGCAACAGCTCCGGCGACCGACCATCCACGCACGGGAGAGCCTCGTCTCTCGTGCCGATCGCCGCGATCAGGTCGAACAGCTTTCGCTGTTCGATCAGACCCGCGTCGCGAAGCCCCGCGCAGGCCGCGTCCGGCGCGCGGAGGATGAGCGGCACGCGGATCATTTCTTCGTAAAGCGTGACCGAATGCCCCCACATGCCGTGATCGGCGAATTCCTCACCGTGGTCGGAGGTCACGATGATCCACGGCTTCCTCGCGCCGTCGGCGTCCAAAGTTTCCAGCAATTTCGCGATCGCGGCATCTACCGCGAGGATCTCCTCGTCGTAGCGGTCAATCACCGCCGTTCGCTCGGCGAGGGAAAACCCCGCCGCCGCCCGCGCGAAGTCGAGAAACGCGAGCCCCTGCAGATCGTCCACCCGGTCCGCGACAGGGCCAAACCGGCCGAGCGTATCGTCGGGCGGCGCGTAGGGATAATGCGGGTCGTAGAGGTGCAAAAAGAGGAAGCGCGGCCCGGCGGTGCGTTTCCACCAATCCGCGGCGAGGTCCACGACCACCGAGGCGCGAAAATCCGGCCGAAGTTGATAGCGGTCGAATCCACGCGCGAAACCGAATGCGGGGCTGAGCAGGTAGTTCGTCGCCACCGCGCCCGTGGCGTAGCCCGCGTCTTTGAGAATTTCGCCCAGCGTCGTCGCACCCGCGTCGAGCACCTTCTCGATCGAGGTGACGCCGTGCTCCCACGGACGCCGCCCCGTGAAGATCGACATATGCGTGGGCAGCGTCCACGGGGCGTGGGAGATGAAGCGGTCGGCGACGATGCCCTCACGGGCGAGCTTCGCCAGCCTTGGCGCGGTCTCGCGCTCATAACCGGACATCGAGAGGTGATCGGCGCGCAGCGTGTCGATGCTGATGAGCACAATGTCGGGACGATCCGGAACGGGATCGCGAGCGAGCGACGCCATCGCGATGATCCCGGACGCCACGCTCACGCCGCCGAGACGGGCGCTCCATCGCAGGGCGCGACCGACCCGAACCGGTTCCGCCGCAACGTGCCCGCGCCGAAACAGCTGCCGGGATACCACGAACGCGACCACGAGAAAATTCGCCACGACGACGGCGAGGAGAAACCTCGGAATCCGCGTCTCGTCGGCGAGGGCCGGCAACACAACGTTGCCGACGACGAGCCAGATGTTGATGTCCTCGGCGAGCGCGCCGCCCAGTTCCGGCCGAAACCACCACGCGCCGCCGACAAGCGCTCCCGCGAGGAGAGCTGTCGCGACAAGCGGCGTTATCATCAGCGCGCGACGGCGGCGGCGGCGATCGGGCTCGATCCGCGAGGCGAGGCGCGCAAATAGCGCCACGACCAGCGCGCCCCAAAACGCCGTGCGAAGCCCATCGGCGAGCGCCTCACGCCAAACCCACGCCACGAGTCCCGGCAGCCCGCGCTCGTGGTAGCCGTGCGTAAGAATCGTCCGCAGGGCCGCAAGGGATCCGAGGATCGGTCCAAAGCCCCACAGCGCGATGAAAACGCGCCGCCATTGCCCGGATCGAGTCGGCTTCGCGACTTTCGGGAGAGCTTCGCGAACGGTCGTTTCGGGAATCATCGAAATCATCGTAGGGGGAACCGCGTCCGCGTCAAAGAGGGCCGAAATCGCGCGAACATCGAGCGCCCCGTTCTCGTGCCCTTTCGCGTTGACAGTGTCGGAAGCGCCCGCCTATATTGTCGCGCCCTTGCGGTCCGCTGGTGAAGGAGTGTCATGAAAAGGCCCGTTTTTGTCATCGTTCTGGCGCTGTTTGTCGCGACGATTTCGTCGTGCACGAAGGGAAGCTGGGACGAGGATGAACCGCCCTGCCCGAACGAGATCATCGTCGAGGACTACGAGGGTCCGCAGCACATGGTCCTCGGGATCGGCATGGGCGGGCTCGCCGCGCTCGACATGGCGTTCGACCACCCCGAAATCTTCGGAGCGGCCGCGGCGCTCGCCGCGCCCACCGATCTGCACGCGTGGCTCGGCGCGATCGAGGCGCAGCTTCGCGACTTCGACAACATCCCCGACGCCCCCGGCCGCGCGGCGTTTCTGGGCACGCTTCGTGACGCCTTCATCGCCCTCGGAAATCCATTTTACCGGAATGGGCTCAGCCGGTTCTTCCCTCCGGGCGTCTCCGGTTCGGACCAGACGACCGTGAACGGCGTCGTCGACGCTCAGAACCCCACGGGCGCGACGCCGGCCATCACCTTCGTCGATGAATCCGGTGTCACCGTGGACTTTCTGCTCGCGCTCGACACCAACGGCAACGGCGTGCGCGATGCGGGCGAGCCGATCATCCTGCAAGGCCACGAGCCTTTCGACGATGCGAACGGCGACGGGGTGCGGAACGACGGCGAGGCGTTCGACGACGTGGGCCTCGACGGCGTCGCGGGCACCGGAGATTTCGGCGAGGGCAACGGGGAGTTCGACGTGTCGCCGAACATGGCTCGCTGGCTGACGCACGACCCGGCCCTGCACGCCGCAACGTCGCTCAACACGGCGAACCGCTTCACCGGCGCGATCTATCTCGACGCGGGCGTCAACGACCCGTGGCCCTTTGCCGATCAGGCCGACCGGATGGCCGAGGCGATGCAAAACGTCATGGATGCCGCCGCGCCGCCGGATGACGAATACTGTCTCGAATTCGAAGTTGGGCGCTACGACGACTTTCTCGGCAAATTTCCATATCCCACGCGACGAATCTGGTTCCCCGAAAAGAACGTGCTGATGAACTGGGGACCGACGACGGGGACGGCCGATCCCCACTTGGGAAGCGACGAGGTGCAGATCGCCCGGTGGACACACGCCTTGTCGTTCCTGTCGGCGCGCGTGCCCAACGGGCTTTTTGGCGACGGCGAGCGCGACGTCAATACCTATTACGAGACGCACACCTTCGCGTCGGAGTCGCTGGGCGACGCCAAGGTCGAGTACTCGATCTACCTGCCCGCCGGGTATTACGCCGACCGCAATCGCTGGAAAACGTATCCGATGCTGCTCGTGCTGCTTGACCGCGGCCAGAGCGCCAACGACGTGATCGAACTCGCCGTGGCGCAGGGGTATCTCGCCCGTGAGAACTTCGGCCAGCAGACGATTCTCGTGATGCTCGAAGGCACGCGGGAGCCGGTCGGCGGTTCGGGTTACCACTTCTTTTTCGATCAAGCCGCGTTCGAGTTTCCCGGACGATTCCGAAGCGCCGTGGTGACGGATCTGTTCAATCACCTCGCGGAGCGATATCGAATCCGCCTGCGTGTGCCGGACGGCGTCGACCCCTTCCCATGATCGAGGTTCGTCCGGCTCGCATCGACGATCTCGACGACGTGCGCCGGGCCGAGCTGCTCGGGTTCCCGAATCCGTGGCACCGGTCGACCTACATGGACCAGATCGGCTACCCCAAGGCCGTCTTTCTGGTCGCGACGCGCGCGGGCCTGTTCGCCGGTCACGCGCTCTCGTGGATCGTGGCCGACGAGATGCATCTGCTCAAGATCGCGGTGCTGCCCGAAGAGCGACGCGCCGGCGTGGGCCGACGATTGCTGTTGGCCTCGGAGTCGCGTTGCGCCGCCATGGGCGCGCGCTCGTGTTTTCTCGAAGTGCGTCGATCCAACGACCCGGCGCGAATGTTCTATGAAAAAATGGGCTACGTGGGGATCGGTGTGCGTCATGGCTATTACGACGACACGGGCGAGGACGCGATCGTGTTGCGCAAATCGTTGGGGGATTTCGTCGCCTGAGCGCTCGTTTTCACGCGGCGCATCGCCTATACTTCCTGCTTGATCGCATTGGAGGATGAGATGCACGTTCTTCCCTACCGGGAGATCGACGGCAAGGTCATCGACAACGACGAAGCCAAGGGCGTGCTCATGCGCGTCGCCGCCGGACCGGATCAGGGCGCGCCGAACTTCACGATGCGCGTCTTCCACGTGAAACCCGGTGGACACACTCCGCATCACACGCACCCCTATGAGCACGAGATTTTCTTCCACGCGGGACATGGAGAGGTCTTTTACGAAGGGGAAACGCGCGCGGTGGCCCCCGGTCACGTCGCCTATGTCGCGCCGGGAGCGGTTCACCAGATCCGCAACACCGGGGACGAGGATCTCGTCTTTATCTGCGTTGTTCCCAAGGGAATTTGACGTCTCCGAGGAGAATCAACATGCGCGAGCGTACGTGCGTTTGGTGGCGAGTGGCGTTACTGGTATCGTTTTCGCTGCTCGTCGCGTCGTGCGCGGGTGATGACGACGATGACGATTCGAACGAACCGCCCGCCGATGACGACGCAATCTCCGACGACGACTCCGACGACGATGCGACGAGCGACGACGATCTCGGCCCCGACGGCATTCTGAAGGTCGGCGCTGCGCGTGTGGACATCTCCCCCGCGCCCGATCACGCGCTCAAAATGGGCGGTTACGGCCTGTACTTCCTGAGCGAAACGATGTGCCGCTGGTCCACCGGCGTTCACGATCCCATCTACGCCACGGCCATCGCGGTCGAGGATGCCGACGGCCGCCGCGTGATTCTGATCCACCTCGACGTCGTCGGGCTCATCACGCCCGACGTCGTGCGCATCCAGCAGGGCGTGGCCTCGGCGCTAGCCGTGGTTCCGGATCGGGTCATCGTCTCCGCGTCGCACTCCCACCAGAGTCCCGACACGGTCGGCATTTGGGGCGTGTTGCTCCCGCCAATCTCGGGCCGCGACGAGGCGTTTATCGACGACATGATCGCCGGATCCGTGCAGGCGGGCGTGGACGCCTACAACGCTCGTCGCGAGGCCCGGATCTCGTTCGGAACGTCCCAGTTCGCGGACCTGCACTACAACTCGAATCAGCCGCTCGACCCGCAGGCGTACACCGACGATGCGATGACGATGATGACGGCGACGACGCCGGAGGGCGATCCGATCGCCACCCTCATGAACTGGGCTTGCCACCCCATGGTGATGGGGCCGCAGAACACGCTCATCTCGTCGGACTTCCTCGGCCCGTACTATCGGCTGATGGACGCGGAGATCGGCGGCATCAACATGTTCATGAACGGCTCCCTCGGCGCGTCCGTGCATCCGCAGAATCCCTACGCGCCCTTCCCCATCGACGGACGCGAATGGGGCACGTGGGAGGACGTCGAGAACTACGGACGGGTGCTCGCCGACGCCGCGCAGGATCTGCTCGCGGATGTGGAGCCCGCGTCGAATCCGTCCGTGGACGTGCGTGCGTATTGGGTGGAGTCGAAGCTCCAGAACTATTTCTTCGTGCTGACGGGGAAGTGGGGCATCATCCCGCGCGACATTCCGAACTTCGGCGAGAACGGCATCACCACGATGACCGCGCTTTGGATCGGCGATGTGCCCTTCGCCACGGTGCCCGGCGAGCTCGTCCCCACCATCAGCACGCAGCTTCGCGGGATCATGGGCGGCGAGCACCAGTTCCTCATCAACCTCGGGCAGGACTGGATCGGCTACATCATCACGCCGCAGCAGTTCTACCACATCGCCTACATCTACAACGATCTGCTCTCGGCGGGGCCCATGACGGGTGTCACGCTCATCGAGAAGTTCGAGGAGATCTACGGCGAGGCCCGCTGAGCAAACGTCCGCTCGACGGCGAGCCTAAAGATCCAGAAATGCGTTCATGAACGAACGCGCCTGCCGCTCCAGCGTGCGTGAGTTGGCCTCCATCGTCGTGAGCAGCAGGTCGGCCGAGGGCAGCCCGGATGCGGCCACGTCCGCGGGGTACGCCTCCATCCACGAGCGCGCCATGGCGGGCGTCGCCTCCAGATGGAACTGAAGCGCTAACGAGCGCTTGCCGAACAAAAACGCCTGATTGGGCACGCCGCGACCGCGCACGATCCGCTCCGCGCCCTTCGGAATCTCGAAGGTCTCGCCGTGCCACTGAAACACAACGAACTCCGACTCGAAATCGTTGAAGAGCGGATGTACGCGCCCCGCGGGCGTGAGGGAGACAGCGGAGCAACCGATTTCCTTGACCTGCGCGTTGTACACGTTGGCGCGCTGCGCAGCGGCCATCATCTGCGAGCCGAGGCAGATGCCCAGCACATGGCGATCTGCGGCCATGGCCGACTTGATGAGCGCGAGCTCGGGCTCGATCCAGGAATAGATCGCACGATCGCGAACGGACATTGGTCCGCCGAGGACGATCAGACCGTCGCCCTCGCCGATCGCCTCCGGAGGCTTCTCCCCGGCATACAGCCGCACCCGCTCATACGTGACGCCACGTTCGTCGAGCACGGCGCTAAAGTGACCAAGGTCCTCGATTTCCACATGCATCAATACGTGAAACATGGCGTCTCTCCCGATCTCATTCTATCGACTTTCGATCCCAAGACCAATCGCGGACTTCATTTCAGCTTCGTGAGGCCGAACTTTTTGGCGAGGATGCGATCGAGCAACCGTGTCGGCGCGAATCGACCCATCATGGCGTAGGTCCCCGCGTTGCGACCGATGCGGATGACCGGGGCGGGCGAGTCCTTCGCAAGCCGGTCGCACAGCCGCGCGGCGAATTCGGTCGCAGGCATCGCCCGGTCCTGCGACGCGTTCGCGCGGGCATCGATGTGCTCGCGGATCGGCTCGTATACGGATGCACCCGCGTCGGCTTCCGCGATGCGTTTGCGCGCATGCCGGCCGAAATCCGACTCCACGCCACCCGGTTGAACGCACACAACGCGAACGCCGAACGGCGCAAGTTCCATACGCAGGGCGTCGGTGACGGCATGCAGCGCCGCCTTCGACGCGCAATACGCACCCGAAAACGGCGACACCAGAATGCCCGACACCGAACCGATGTTGACGATCATCCCCGAGCGCCGCGCGATCATCCCGCGCGCCGCGAGTTGGGCGAGCCGCACCGGCCCGGTGACATTCGTCTCCCACTGCGCGCGCAGTTCGTCCGCCCCCAAGTCAAGCATCGGCCCCATCAGCCCGAATCCCGCGTTGTTGACGAGGACGTCGAGTCGGCCGCTTTCGCGCTCGACCCGCGTCAAGGCGTCCGCCATGCTCCGTTCGTCGCTCACGTCAAGGCGAAGGACCCCCGCCGCGCGACCTTCAAATTCCCGAATCGTTTCGATTCGCCGGGCGCTGACCCACACCCGCGCGCCGCGCCGGATCAGCTCTTCCCCCAGCACTCGCCCGATTCCCGATGAGCATCCCGTCATCAGAGCGACTCGATCCCTCACGACCGACCTCCTTCTCGCATCTCATCGATATTATTCATCTATTTCCATTTCCTGTATTCTTGATCGAGATAATTGACATCGCTCTCTCGGCCCGGGATACTGGACGATTCAACAGGGATCGACAAGGCGCATCGAAGCGACAGGAGCCAACATGAGCGAAACCCTTCGTCCGGAATCGCTGGCGCTGCACGCCGGTCAGATGAGCGACCCGACCACGAACGCCCGCGCCGTTCCCATCTATCAGACCTCATCCTATGTGTTCAACGACTCCGACCACGCCGCGAATCTTTTCGGCCTGAAGGAGTTCGGCAACATCTACACCCGCATCATGAATCCCACGACCGATGTGCTGGAGAAGCGCATCGCGGCCCTCGAAGGCGGCTCGGGCGCGCTCGCCACCGCATCGGGGCAGGCCGCCTCGACACTCGCCCTGCTCAACATCGCGCACGCGGGCGACGAGATCGCCTCTTCCGCCAGTCTCTACGGCGGCACCTACAACCTCTTTCGCCATACGCTTCCCAAGATGGGCATCACGGTGCGTTTCGTCGATCCGTCGAAGCCCGAGAATTTCACCGCCGCCGTCAACGCGAAGACCAAAGCCGTTTTCGCGGAGACGGTCGGCAATCCGAAGCTCGACACGCTCGACATCGAGGCGGTGGCGAAGGTGACCGCCGCGGCGGGCGTTCCGCTCGTCATCGACAACACCCTGCCCTCGCCCTATCTCGTCAACCCGCTCAAACACGGCGCGAACATCGTGGTGCATTCGCTCACGAAGTTCCTCGGCGGCCACGGAACGTCGATCGGCGGCGTCATTGTCGACGGCGGCAACTTCGATTGGGGCAACGGCCGATTCCCCAACTTCTCCGAGCCCGACGAAAGCTACCACGGCCTGAATCACTGGGAGACCTTCGGGAATTTCCCCGGGCTCGGCAACGTCGCGTTCATTCTCAAGGCCCGGCTGCAACTGCTGCGCGACATCGGCGCGTCGCTCTCGCCCTTCAACGCGTTCCTGATTCTGCAGGGCATCGAAACGCTCCATCTTCGCATGCAACGCCACAGCGAGAACGCGCTCGAACTCGCCAAGTGGCTCGAACAGCACCGCGGCGTGAACTGGGCGAGCTACCCCGGCCTGCCAAGTCACCCCTCATACGAAACCGCCCGCCGGTATCACCGACATGGCTACGGCGCGATCCTTGGCTTCGGGATCAAGGGCGGCTTCGACGCGGGGCGCAAACTCATCAACTCGGTCAAGCTCTTTTCGCATCTGGCCAACGTGGGCGACGCCAAGTCGCTCATCATCCATCCTGCCAGCACGACGCACCAGCAACTGCGTCCCGAGGAGCAGATCGCGACCGGCGTGACGCCCGACTACGTACGCCTGTCCGTCGGCCTCGAACACATCGATGACCTCATGGACGATCTGGAGCAGGCGTTCCGCCAACTCTGATCCGCCATCGAAGCGAAAAGAGCGTTCCGACTTCGGGGCGCTCTTTTTCCATCTTGAGCGACGGCGCATGCGCGGATATCGTCGCAACGTGAGCACGAGTTACCCGACCCGCACTGTGTGGATGGGCCCGCCGGCAACAACGCCGGCGCGACGCATCGTCTCGCTCGTCCCCAGTCTCACCGAAGCGGTCTTTCAGATTGGCGTGGCGGACCGCCTCGTCGCGCGAACGGAGTACTGCGTTCGTCCGCGCGGATTGGTCGATGCGATCGAATCGGTCGGCGGAACGAAGAATCCCAAAACCGCGCGCATCGGCGAACTCGCGCCCGACATCATCCTCGCGAACAAGGAAGAAAATCGACAGAAGCACATCGAGGATCTCGCGCGCGACTTTCCCGTCTGGCTCACCGACCCCGTCGGTCCCGGCGACGTGCCCGCGCTGTGGGAGGAACTCGGCGACCTGGTGGGGCGACCCGAAGTCGGCGAGCGTTTTGCGCGCGATACGACCACCGCCATCGACGCCGCGAGGAACGCCTCCACGAAGCTTACGCGTTGTCCGCGCTTCGTCTATTTCGTGTGGAAAGACCCGTGGATGGTCGCCGGGCACGAGACGTACATTTCGAATCTGCTGTGCGCGTGCGGATTCGAAAACGCCCTCGATGCGCGGCACTCGCGCTTTCCGGTTCTGACTCCGGAAGAGATTTCGTCCGTTCAGCGGGACGTGACGATCTACTCGTCCGAACCATACAACTTCGAGCTGCCGCGCGACCTGATCGACGGCGCAATTGCGGAGTCCGTGGACGATGGGTGGTATCGAACGGACGCTGGACTCGCCCTCTTCGTCGATGCCGAGCCGCTGTCCTGGTATCCGTCGCTCACCGTCGAAGGTCTTGCGTACGCGTCGAAGCTCGCGACGCGCGCGGCTTCGCTCATCTCATGAACGCCTCGCCACGAATCTCGGTCGTCATTCCCTGCTACAACATGGGCGCATTCGTCGGCGAGGCCGTGGAAAGCGCCCTCGCGCAGGGCAGCGGCGAGGTCGAGGTCGTCGTCGTGGACGACGGATCTAATGACGGCGAAACCCCCGAAGCGATCGACGCCCTGGCTCGCCGCGTGCCGATTCGCGTGATCCGCACGGCGAATCGCGGACTCGCCGCGGCCCGCAACGAAGGCGTCCGAAACTCGACCAGCGATCGGATCGCGTTTCTCGACGCCGATGACCGATTCGCCCCGGGCGCGCTCGAAGCGATGGACCGCGCGTTGTCGGCGCACGCCGATGCCGCGTACGTCTACGGCCATACGCGCACGTTCGGCGATCGCGACGAGATCTGGCATCGCGGCGAGTTCAACTTTTTTCATCTGCTGTACGCCAACGAATTCGAGCCCGCCGTGATGATTCGCCGTGAAGCGCTGAATCGCGTCGGCGGATTTCGCGCGGTCGGTCCGGTACCCGGCGTTGAAGACTGGGACCTATGGCTGCGCCTCGGCGCATTGGGTCTGTTCGGTCGACGCGTCGACGCCGTTACGCTCGAATACCGCATCCGCCCCGGCTCGATGGTCGCGGCGATCAAGGCGCGGTGGGACGAAACCGTCGCCGCGATTCGGGCGGCGAACGCTGATCTGTTTTCACCGGAGCAGATACTGGACTTGAAGCGGCTTTGGTCGCCGGGGGTCTGTGTGGTCGTGCCCGATGCGATTGGCGCCTCCGCGATGATGACGGTACTGGAGAGAACGTACCCGGACATCGAGATCCGGGACCGGGACGGGCGCCGTATCCGACCGAACAGCGGCGAGCTTCCGGACGGCGCTTCGTCGCGCGCTTCGCACGTCATACACCTCGAATCGCTCCACACACGGGGCGTACGTTCGGCATTCCAGCGCGTGAGACAGAGCGAGTGGGATTGGCCCATTTCGCGGACGCCGACGCCGGACCGCATGGAGTCGGCGAAGCGTCACGCGGCACCCATCTGGTGGCGGACCAGACTTCCCCGGGATGTGGACGACCTCGACGGACCGATCGCGCGGGTTCAGCTATTCATGCGTCGTTTGCGTGCGAGCGGCGAACGTGAATGGTCGGCGTTCGGCGCGGGACTGTTTGCGGAGCGCGTCTTGAGCCGAGTGACACACGCAGCACGTCCCGTCGCCATCTATGACGACTTCGCGCGGGAAAGATCCATTCAGGGCGTGCCGGTCCTTCGTCCCAACGCCTCGGCCCCGCCCTCGTCGCGCGTGCTCATCTTTAGCGATCTCTACGCGCGAGAAATCTTCCGGCGTGCGACCGACCTTTGGCCGGACCGCGCGGATCGGATTCACGCGCTCGATTTCTGATCGCTACTTCGAGAACACCACCCACGACGACATCTGAATCGTCGCGCCGCCGGGATACGGTTCGTCGTTGTAGAGGCCCTCGTAGTCGAAGGTCGCCGTTTCGCCGGCCGTCACCGCCGCGGTGACATCGGTCGTCACGACCTGCACCTCTTTGCCGGGGCACCAGCCGCTGCGTCCGTACCACCAGGTGCCGAACTGGTTGGGCACGGTTCCTTCGTCCGTCTTGTCCATGCAGTCGGTCGCCGTGCCCGCTTTCGGGAACTCGATCACGTACTCCTCGCCGTTGACGAAGAACGTGTGCGCGGTGTCGCAAAACTCTGCGCAGTTGCCGGGGCTCGCGCCGCCGTGGCCGGTGATCATCGTCGCGAGTTCCACCTTCGCCGCGTCGTTCGGCACATCGATGTCCGTCGGCGTATACGCATCGTTGTAATCGGGATCAAAATCGCCGCCCGCGAACAGGAACACGCTCTCGTCGGGCCGTTCGGGTTTGCCCTGATTCGACAGGCGAAGCGTCAGCGTCACGTCGTAAGGCTGCTGCGTATAGAAGGCGAACATGCGCTCGCCGCCATCCGCGATGAGCGGCAAGAGCGCGCTGACGTCATGCACCCATCGGCCTTCGCGGTGATAGGTCGTGATCCAACGGCCGAACTCCGTGGTGCACGTCGCTTCGTCGTCGGTGTCGCACAGGTAGAGCCAGTTGATGTAGTCCCACGCGGGGCAGTCACCAAATTCACCATCGCCCACGCACCCCAGGTACAGATCCAGCTCCGCCGTGTCGAAATCCGCCATCTCGCCGGCGGTCGGCAGCGTGACGGTCGCGTATCCGCGCACCCCCGCCCAGCCGGGATCGGAGAGTTCCTCGTTGTCGAAAAGCGTGACTTCCGTCGCACCGTCGGCGTCCATGCGATCCGCGCGGTCGGACTCGAAGTTGTAATAGACCGCCTCGTTCGCGGCCATCGACAGATTGGGCGCGAACCATCCCACGCCGCCATCGAATCGGTTCTGATCGGCGAAGCTGCCGATGAAGCGAACGCGCTGGAATCGGTCGATCCCGAAGCCGAACCGGGGGCTCTTCATGTGCTCGCCGGGCCACCCGGCGAGTTCGCGCGCGGTGACGGTCGTGATGAAGTGTATCCGCCGCCGCCAATTCGCCAGGTCCTGCTCCGAGAACTCCGCAACGTATTCGTCCCACTGCGCGAGCAACGGCTCGAAGGCCGTGTCGCGATCGGCCTGCTCGGTCTGCGTGGCGACGAAAAACGCCTGCGTGTTGGCGGGCAAGCGGTCCAGAAAGTCCGCGAGGTCGCGCGTCCAGAGCGTGTCCTTGAAACTGTTCTCCTGCGACGGATTGTCCGGGATGACGAGATAGGTCTCGCAACCGGTCCAGTTCTCCGCGAAATTCCAGTCCCCTTCCGTAGTCGGCACGGTGAAATCCGCGGCGATGGCATAGAGGGCGTCGCTCGCCTCGGCGGTCTGGAAATCGCGGACGGTCAGTCCGAGATCGTCACACGAGAACTGCGGCTCCGGACCGGTGTCGTCATCGGTCGCGTCGTCGTCCGCGTCGTCATCCGTTTCGAGGCCGAGACAATCCTTGAACTCTTCGCAGCCGCCAGCATTCACCGCGCAGTCGATCGCGGCCTGTTCCAAATCGTTTGCGTAGAGCAGGCAGTCATTCATCGTTTCGATGCCGAGCGCGCCCGCGATTTCGCACTGGGCGATGCGTTCGCAGATTACGACCGGCCAGTCCGCGCCCGAGTCGTCGTCGTCATCGCCACCGCCGCCGCCCGAGGAACAACCGATCGCGAAAAAACCGGAAAAGAGACCGAGCATCGCCAATAACAGGAAGCGCGACCACGTCATGATTCACCCCAATCGCAAACACGTCGCGGATTATCCTCACCCAGCCGCCGCGACGCAAACAAAAAAAGTCGGGAAAGCCGAAGCCTTCCCGAATTTCATGCCCTCTTGTGAGCAGGCACCGGGGACCGCCGAAGCGGCCCCCGGGGTTCGATTTCCTTAGTTGTGCAACTCGTACACGTCGTATTCCTTGCCGACGCCGTGGCAGAGGGTGCAGGTCTCGGGACCGTCGATGCCGCCCATCTGCGTGATGTGCGCGAGGCTCGTGTCGCTGTCGTGGCACGCGAAGCACGCGGATGCCGCCGCCTGCATGAACTCATCGTCGCCCGGACCCGCCGCGGTGCCCTGATCCATCGTCTGAGAGATGACGGTGGACGCCAGCGGCAGGCCGTAGGTGTTGGGCAGATGGCACATGGTGCAGGTCGCCAGGTCGCCCGGGAACACGACTTCGCCGAAGGCGATCGGGTTGCGACCGTAGCCGTACACCAAGTACTCCTCCTGACGCATGTCACCGGCGTGGATGGCGTGGATCATGTACTTGAAGTTGATCGACTCGGCGCGCTTGCCGTCGATGCCCAGAGCGTCCGGGTTGTCCCACGTGCCGTCCGCCGGGGTCGTATCGATCGACGCCGGGCGCTGGCTGATGTCCGTGGAACGCGGGTTGTGGCACGCGAGGCAAACATCGGTGTTGTCGTTGCGGTTGCCGCCGTGGAGCGACAGCAGATCGTGGCAGGCGTCGCAGTATTCGATCGCAACGACGTTGCGACGCTCTTTGACCGTCGTGTCGGTGATGGCGAAGAATTTCTCGACGCTCGGAACCACGATACGGTCGGAGTAGGTCAGGTCGCCGTCGATGTCGCCGCAGGGACGCCCGTCGATGAAGACCACGCCGCTGCCGGTGGCGTCGGCCGGAATGGCCTTGCCGGTGAAGGTGATCGTGTAGGTCCCGTCGCCGTTCGCCACCGACGTGGTGAGCGCGTTGACCGACACCGGCTGCGCCGGAATCGACGTCGGGTTGATCGTGTTGGTGTAGTCGGTCGTCGGATTCGCGATCTTCATGTTGACCGAACTGCAGCTCGCGGTTGTCCAGATCGGACCGGTCTTGATGTCGTAAGGCGCATCGCCGTTCGTCGGATCGGTGACCGAGAACTTTACCACGGGCGTTTCGCCGGGGCCGGTGTCGGTCACTTCGAGGATGTTCCACTCAAACCGGGGCGTCCACGAATCCATCGGAATCGCGTGGTCCTCAACGATGTCGCGGAATCCGGAATTGTGGCAGCTCAGGCAGTTTTCGTCGGTGCCGGTCTGGTCGCCGAAGTGATCAGAGAAATCCACGGCGTCGTGGCAACCGGCGCAAGCCTGCTTGCGCGGATACTGATAGTAGTTGTCGGCGTCGGCGCCCGTGTGGCACTTCGTGCAATTGCGGACGTCCTGCGGCCAGACCACTTCGGAGTAGTCGTGTTCGCTGTTGCTGTTGCCCCAGATCGTATAGCCGTTCGCGAGGTTCGCACCGCGGTGGATTTTGTGCGTCATCTCGGCCATGTCGAGGTTGTTGCCCGAGTTGGCATCGACGGTGCCGGGGTTGTGGCACACGACGCAGTATTCGCCCGCGATGCGTCCGCCGCCGTGCATGGCCAGCTTGGTATGGCAGGTGTTGCACGAGGACATCAAGTAAATTTCGCGAGTCTGGTCGACATCGGTGCCGTCGGGCACGAAGTCGAGGATCGCGTTGTCGGTGTTGCCCGTGTACTGCATCGCCACGCGGTGAACGAGCGTCGGGCCATAGGTCACCGGCGGGGTCGTCACGTTGGAGATGTCCACGGCGAGCTTGTAGGAATACGTGCCGTCGCCGTAGTTCGTGAACAGACCGTTCGCGTTGTTGCACGTCTCGGTCGTGGCCTGGTAGGTCGTCGTGCCGTCGGGCATCGTGCCGGGTTCGCCCGCCACCTTGTCCTCGACGCGGTAGATGTAGCTCACCCATTGGCCGGACGACGTTTCCGTCGATTCCGTGAGTTGGGCGATACCGAAACGAACCGAGCTCGACGCCTGATTCGTCACCGGGTTGCCGTCGGCATCGGCGATGGCGAAATAGATGGTCGTCGTCGTCGCGGCCGCGACATCCGCGACGTCAACGCCGAAGATTTCCGTGTCGCCCGCGAAGTCATAGGGAGAACCCGTGTCGTCGTCGCCGGTGTCGTCGTCGGTCGTATCGTCGTCGGTCGTATCGTCGTCGGTCGTGTCGTCGTCGGTCGTGTCGTCGTCGGTCGTGTCGTCGTCGGTCGTATCGTCGTCGGTCGTGTCGTCGTCGGTCGTGTCGTCGTCGGTCGTGTCGTCGTCGACATCGTCGTCCACGTCGTCATCGACATCGTCGTCGTCGGTGCTGTCATCGTCGATGACCTGACCGTCCTGGCCGGGTTCGCCGTCCGCACCAGCCTTGCCGTCCTTGCCGTCGGCACCCGCGCACGCGAGCAGCCCGGTGGAAAGGGCCAGCGTCAACATGAGAAGAACCAAGAGCATCGCTTTTCGATATTGCATTCGCAGCCTCCGAATCGTGTAACGAAAGGGCTTTTTCGCCCCAATGAAGCTCACGCACCACACGCGTAATAGGCAATTCGCGTGCCACCGCGCCCGTCCATCGACAGATTTTTCCCTAAGAGAATCAATGGGTTGCGAGTGTTGAAAATTGCGACAGCACGAAAAACGATGTCGTGGTCCGAATCTAAAACCGACCGGTCTGAAAATGAGTCCGGTTTCGAACCGAATTTCGAAGGAAGAAATCACGAGCGGACGCGGCAGCTCAGGGAGCCGTCAGGGCGTGATGTCGTCGCGGGTCAGTCCGAATCTCTTCATCAGGCGAATGACGTTGGATTTCGCGGTGCCGAGGCGCTCGGCGGCCCGGGAGATGTTCCAGCCTTCCAGCTCCAGCGCCTCGGTGATGATCTGGCGGTTGAAATCCTCGAGCACTTTTGAACGGATCTCGCTGTACGACCGTCCTTGAGCGAGATAGGCCATGTCCCGCGAACCGACATCGCCGGATGACGTGCCCAAGGCGAGAAACGCGGGGAGATCGTCGCGGGTCACCTCGGTCCCTTCGCACATGATGAGCAGATGCTTCACGAGGTTCTCCACCTCGCGGGCGTTGCCCGGCCAGTCGTAGTTGACCAGAAGCTCCATGATGTCGTCGGGAACCGTGAGGTCATCACGGCCCGATCGCTCGCCGTGCTTCTTGATGAAATAGCGCATGAGCACGGGGATATCCTCTCGCCGGTCGCGAAGGGGCGGAACGTGCAATTCGAGCACGCGCAGCCGGAAATACAGATCCTCGCGGAACCGCCCGGCATCGACCTCGGCCTGCAGATCCTTGTTCGTGGCAGCCAGCACGCGCACGTCCGCGTGCATTTCCTTGAGCGCGCCGACGGGGCGAACGAAGTGGTCCTGCAGGAAACGCAGGAACTTGACCTGCATCGGCGTGGGAAGCTCGGAAACTTCGTCGAAGAATACCGTGCCGCCGTCGGCCTCCATGATGAGGCCCTCTTTGTTTGCCACGGCGCTCGTGAACGCGCCTTTGCGGTGGCCAAACAGCTCGCTCTCCATGAGTTGCTCGGGCAGCGCGCCGCAGTTCACGGCGATGAACCGCTTCTGCCGGCGTGGGCTGGCCAGGTGGATCGCCCGGGCGAACAACTCCTTGCCCGTACCGCTGCCGCCGGTGATGAGGATCGCCTCGTCGGACGGCGCCACCCGGTGCGCCATGCGGATCGACCGCTTGAGCGCTTCGCTCGTGCCGACGATGTTTTCGAAGCCCCATTGGTCTCGAATCTGACTGCGCAGATAACGCACTTCGTCGCGCAGGAGCAGTTTCTCGAAAACGCGGTCGACCGCCTTGACGATGAGATCGGGCTTGATCGGCTTGACGATGTAGTCGTCGGCGCCGCGGCGCAGCGCCTCGACCGCGGAGTTGAGATCGGCGTAGGCCGTGATCATCAGCACCGCGGAGTCAGGCTTGAGTTTACGCACCTCGTCGAGCAGTTCGAATCCGCTCATGCCCGGCATGTTGATGTCGGTGACGACGACGGGATATGGCTGGTCACGAAACAGTTCGAGCGCCCGTTCACCGGCTTCCGCCGTGACGATCTCGTATTGCCCGCGAACCAGGCTTCGCTCCAGCACCATACGGGCTCCGGGTTCGTCATCCACCACGAGCACGCGACGTTCGATCAAACGACTCTCCTTAGACGGCGGGGCGGATGGCGTCCGCGACGTCGCGTTCGGCGGTCACGGGTAATCGGACCGAGAACGTCGTGCCCTCGCCGACCTTGCTGGCGAGCGCAATTTCTCCGCGGTGTTCCTCGACGATCCGGTGGCTGATGGCCAGACCCAGTCCGGTGCCTTCCCGGCCCTTTTTCGTCGTGAAGAACGGCTCAAAAATGCGCTTTTGCAATTCGTCCGGGATGCCCGAACCGGTGTCTCGCACGTCGAGAACAATGTAGTTCACGTCGTTTCGCCGCTGGGTTCGCGTCGAAATTGTGATCGTTCCGCCACCGGTCATGGCCTGGCTGGCGTTGATGAGCAGATTCACGATCACCTGCTTGATCTTGTTCTTGTCCATCATTGATTCGGGCAATGCCGGGTCGGGCTGAAACTCGCAGGTGATCTTCGACTTGCGCATCTGCACCGCGAGCAGATCAAGCGACTGGCGGGCGAGTTCGTTGAGCGATTCGAGCGTCAATTCCGGCTCGGAATGTCGTGCGAAGTCCAGCAGGCCCGAGACGATTTTCTGGCAGCGTGTCGCCTCGGATTCGATCAGATGCAAGTCGTCCGCGATCGCCGCGCCCGGTTCGAGATCCTTGAGGGCGAGATCGACGACCCCGATGATGACGTGGATCGGATTGTTGATCTCGTGCGCGAGCCCCGACGCCAGCGTGCCGATCGCGGAGAGCGTCTCGCTGCGTACGAGTCCGTCCTGCGCCGCTTCGAGCTCCTTGCGGACCTGCGCGATGCGTTCCTCCAGAATGGCGTTGAACTCCCGCGTCCGCGCCAGCAGCTCCTCGCGTTCTTCCGTGACGCTGCGAATGCTCTCGACCATGCGGTTGAATGTCGTCGCAAGCGTCTCGAGTTCGTCCTTGGTCTTGATGATGATGGGGTCGGGGTAATGCCCCGCGGACATCTCCCGCGCGGCCCGATCCAAAACCTGGATGGGGCGCAGCAGCAGCACCAGCATCCGCGCCACGAAGAAACTGACCAGCAGCAGACCGAGGATCACGACGGCCGTCGTGTTTCGACCGGTGCGTTCCGCCCAAAAACGGTACTGCGCGACCAGATGGGCTGACATCTTGTCGAATTCGCTCTCGATTTCCCGAGCCTGGGCGACGATCGTGCGCGACAGATAGAGCGCCATCGCCTCCTTCTGCTCGCGGTGCGCGTCGTCCGGCGCCTCGGCCACTTCCTTCACCTGCTCACGGTACGACGCCATCAGGCTCGTCAGGCTTTCGATCTGCGGCGCCATCACCCTCCAGTTGTCGTTGCCCGTCTTCGCATGGCAGTCGACGCAGCTCGCGACAATTCCCGGATCCTTCATGTCTGTTCGGACCCGGGAAACCAGGGCGTCCATTTCGGCGAAATAATTCTCCAGTGCGGTCGAATCGGTTGAAACGCCGAACCGCTGCTCGGACTGATGCTGCTGGATCATCGTTGACAAAAAGAACAATTTGGAAAAATTCTCGGTATTCGACAGGGAGTAGCCCATCGCCCGCTCGTGCGTGCGCATGCTGGCGATGTGCCGGTAGACGGAAAGCCCGGCCAGCAACAGTACGGCCAGAATCATTCCGACGTTGAGGGCGATTTTTCGACGCATCCCGCGAATCCTCCCGGTCGCGAATCCTCCCGGTCTGAATTCGAGACCAAAACGCCCCGCGACGCAAGCCGATCCGCCGATCCGACGCTCAACTCAGCAAGAATTGTACCCTTCGTCACTCAGAGATCGGGGCACGGACTGGCCGGTACTCGTCGTGTTTCCCCTGTCGGGCGAGGATCTGATTTCGTCTCGAATCGCGCGTCCTCGGTCTCAATTCCAGACCGAACGGACCGCACTTCCGGCGCACGATGCCCGAAGAAGACCGAAAATTCCCTGAAAATCGGCGGAATTCACGGCTCGGTTTTCCGACCACGATGGTCGAATTTTTGCATAACCGGGTGGCGGGACGCGAGTCCCTTGGATTTGAGGAATGAAAATGCGGACTTCCAGGGTTTCGGTTTCGGTCCGGTGGAGCATCGCTTCCACCCCGCGATGGTCAGCACTTCTGATCGGTTTCGCCTTGGCGATCGGCGCGCCTTCCTACGCTCTCGCCCTGACGAATCAGGACTGCCTCGACTGCCACACGATGGACATGGCCGCCATGTCCGCCGACGACCGCGCGGGCATGGTCAATGCCGTTCCCGGCGCTGCCCCGTCCAAGGCAGATCCCAAGCTGCTTCAGGTCAAGCCCGAAACCTACGCCAAGAGCGTGCACGGAGCGTTCGACTGCGTGAATTGCCACGTGGACATCACGGAAGTGCCCCACGCCGCCCGTCTCGCGCCGGTGAACTGCAAAGAATGCCATGCCGAAGTCCAGGCCGCCTACGACATGGGCATTCATCGCAAGACGCTCGACGCCGGCAACGACAAGGCGGCGACCTGTGCCAAGTGTCACGGAGCACACGATATCCTGCCCTCCGCCGACCCGGCATCGAAAACAAACAAGAAAAACCTTCCCGACACGTGCGGCAAGTGCCACCTCGCCGATGCGTCCATCGCGGACCACTCGGTCTTCGGCGCGGGGGCGAGCCCCGTCGAGTCGTACAAGCTGGGAACCCACGCCAAGGCGCTCGCCCGAGGCGTCGACGCCGCCACCTGCAACGATTGCCACGAATCGCACGCGCTGCTGCCGATGAGCGATCCGGCTTCGTCGATTTTCAAGATGAACGTGGCGAAGACCTGCGGAAAATGCCACGTCGAGGAATCGAAGGCCTACAACGAATCGGTTCACGGCCAGGCCCTCGCGCGTGGTGTTTTCGATTCGCCCACGTGCAACGACTGCCATGGCGAGCACGGCATCATCGCCCCGGCGGACCCTGCGAGCCCGGTCTCCAAAGCGTCGGTGGGGCGCAGCGCGTGCGCCGACTGCCACCGACAGGAACGGCTCTCCCGCCGGTTTGGCCTGGCGTCGAAGCGCGTCGCGTCCTACGAAGACAGCTTCCACGGACTCGCCAACAAGATGGGCGACACCACGGTCGCCAACTGCGCGTCGTGCCACGGCGTCCACAACATCCTGCCCAGCAGTGATCCGGCCAGCACCATCCACCCCGAACGCCTGCCCGCCACCTGCGGAAGCTGCCATCCGCGCTTCACGCAGGCCGAGGCGATCGGTCCGGTTCACGGCGGCGATGAAGACTCCACCGCCGCGAAAGCCAATTGGTGGGTCCGGTGGTTTTACTACTCGATGATCGTGGGAACGCTGGGCTTCATGTTCGCGCACAACTTCATCGACTGGCTGCGCGGCGTGCTGGAAAAGTTGCGGGATCGCAAGAACAAGAAGCTGTACGTTCGGCTCAGCCGAAACGAGCGCTGGATGCACCTGCTCCTGCTCACGAGCTTCATCACCCTCGCGGTGACGGGCTTCATGCTGGTCTACAACGTCTCCGTCCCCTTCGTCTCGGGCGAACTCTCTCAGAAAATTCGCGCCACCGGCCACCGCGTCGCGGCGGTCGCGTTCACGGTTTGGGCGGTGTGGCACGTCGCGTATCTCGTCGGCTCGCGCCGCGGGCGTCGGTGGTTCATCGACATGCTGCCGAAGATGGCGGACGCGCGCGACTTCATGGCGCTCATGAAATTCAACCTCGGCATGTCGAAGGTCCGGCCGAAATTCGCGCGATTCAGCTACATCGAGAAGCTCGAGTACTGGGCCCTGCTGTGGGGCGCGATCGTCATGATGGCGACCGGCGCGGGGTTGTGGTTCAAGAATTTCTTCGCGCCCTACCTGCCCTTTTGGGGATTCGACATCGCGACACTGATCCATCTGATGGAGGCGATCCTCGCGTCCGCCGCCATCGTGATCTGGCACTTCTACGCGGTCATGTTCAAATCCGATGTGCGCCCGATGGCGGTCTGGTGGATCACCGGAACGATGACCGAGGAAGAGATGCACGAGGAACACGCCCTCGAACTGGAGCGACTCCAGCGCGAGGAAAAATCCAAATCCAAATCGAAACCCTAGTCCTTTGGGCCTGCTGCTTTGCGGAGGAGGAATCCCGTGTCCGAGAAACGCATAACGTCCCGATGGATCGCGGCCGGCATCGTCGCCGTCGCGCTCGTCGCGCTGCTCATGCCCGGCGTCGCCTCGGCGCAATCGAAACAGGTGACGCTCGAGGTCACGCTGCCCGCGCCGATCGTCAAGGAAAAGTGCCTGGAGTGCCACGACGCTCAGGTGAACCTGCTGAAATTCACCAACTCCGTTCACGGCAACAACTCGTGCACCTCGTGCCACGCCGACATCATTGACGTCGATAAGCACGCGATCGGCGAATTCAAGCCGGGTAAGGTGCAGTGCGGTGCGTGCCACGAGGTCCAGTTCACCGAGTACAAGGACAGCGTGCACCGCGTGAAGAACGACTTCGAGTGCACAGCCTGCCACACCCCGATCCACGAGGTGGCGAAGTGGAACGGCAAGAAGAAGTCGATCATCGAAAAGTGCACCGAGTGCCACGGGAAAGAGGACTACGTCGTCAGCGGTCATGCCGAGGCCGCCCTGCACGGCAACGAAGACGCGCCCGTTTGCTCCGACTGCCACGGCTTGCACAACACCCGGGCGCTGCACGCCAATATGGAGGCTTTTCCGGAGGAAGCGCGCCTCTTCTACACGCAGACCTGCAAGCGCTGCCACGGCGACAAGGAGATGATGACGCGCAACGGTCTGCGCACCGACGTGGTGGACACTTACGAACACACCTACCACGGAAAGATTCAGAAGCTCGGCTACGCCACGCACGTCGCGGGGTGCGCCGACTGCCACACCACGCACAGCATCAAGCCCAAGGACGACCCGGCCTCGCCCATCCACCCGGACAACCTCGTCAAGAACTGCGGCAAGTGCCATGACCACGCGAACGCGAATTTCGTGAAGTTCCGTCCGCACGCCGACTTCCTCGACCGCCACGCGTACCCCGAGCTGTTCTGGACCGTGGTGCTTATGTCGGCCCTGCTCCTCGGCACCTTCGTCTTCTTCTGGTTCCACACGCTGCTGTGGTGGCGCAAAACGTATTGGGAGAAGCAGCGACGGCTCGCAAAGGGCGAGATCCTCGAGGCGGCACAGTTCGACATCGCCAAACCGGGCGAATGGTACGTGCGCTTCAAGCCCATCGCCCGCGTCATGCACATCA